>JAHKKL010000072.1 GCA_020027635.1 Gammaproteobacteria bacterium | reverse complement strand
ATTCGCGTTTCAAATCGACACCAAAAGAAATCAGCCGCTAAGCCGCGCCAGTACTGGGTTTTTTCCAATTCACATGCAATTTAACCGGACACTAGTGAATTACGGACTAGAATTAAAAAGCACATGACGGGATGGGCGATTGCAGAGCAGGGTGGTAAGTAATGCGGGAGGCAATCTGTGTTGCCCTCACATTCCCCTTCAAGGCCGCTCCGCGGACCGCATTGGACAGCATCCCGTTCCGTCAACATTCAGACAGGAGAAATCCGATGACCGAAGCCTTCGACAAAGGCGCCGTGGTGGCGCACCTCAACAAGATTCTTGAACTGGAACTCGCCGGCTTGGTGCGCTACACGCACTATGCCCTGATGATCTATGGCTACAACCGTATCCCGATCGTTTCCTGGATGCAGGAACAGGCGGACGAGTCGCTGGGTCATGCGCGGGAGGCCGGGGAGCTGATCACCCATCTGGGCGAGCACCCGTCACTGGCCATTGGTCCATTGCTCGAGACCCACAAGCATGACATCGGCGATATTTTGCGTGAATCCCTGGAGCATGAACGCGCGGCGCTCTCGGTCTACAAGGAACTGTTGGCAGAGGTGGACGGGAAATCGGTGCTGCTGGAAGAGTATGCCCGCCGGCTGATCGCCGCGGAAGAGATCCATCAGGGAGACGTAGACAAGATGCTACGCCGCCCCGGTGATGTCAGCACGTACTCCGTTTGAGTGGCAGCGCGAGTTCAAAACCATCATGGCCCTCCAAGCAGTCGCCATTGTTCATTTGACTGAAAATTATTAAAAATTTAGAATTAATCGTGCCTTCACGAAATATAGTGTACGATTCAAGATAATTTGTAACTCTCAATAAATAATAATAAATATTCATAGATCACAGGGCCGGCAAATTCGGGTCATACAGCACGCCAAGGGAGTTTTTATCGAAGGACACAGAAGCCGCATCGACACGGTGATATTACAGGATGACCGGTGGCGAGCTTACCAGTCAGCATTGGCAACGGGTAAGCTATCCACATCAAAGTAAAGCGAAAACAAATTTAAATGAATGCTTCTATAAATTTACAGTAAGAATCAGCTATGGCGACGACACCCCGTTTCTCCCTGCGTGAGCGTAAATTTGCACGTACCCGACTTGCCTTGGCCGAAATCGTTACCCATCACCTTGAAAATGCACCCTTGGAAGCGCTCTCGGTCAAGGCATTGTGCGAGCGCGCTCAGATCTCCGAGGCGACTTTCTTCAATTACTTTCCGAAGAAAGAGGCCATCGTGGTGTATCTGGACAAGCTATGGTCGCTGGAGTTGAACTGGTATGGACTGCAGGTGGCGGGGCAGCAAAAAGGTCTGTCGGTCATCGAAGCCCTGTTTCGTTATGCCGCGATACAGATTCAGAAAAAACCGGGTTTGATGGGGGAAATCATCGCCTATCAGGCTAGGGAGCGGATGCGTAAGCCCCTACCGGATATTACCCCGGCTGAACGCACCATGGCTTTCCGCGATCTGGCCGGCATCGAAGAAATCGGGGAAGACAGCCTCGAAACGGTGTTCCGGAAGGCGTTGCAGCAGGCCGTTGATCAGGGGGAATTACCGCCTAACACCTTGATAGCGGCGGCCATGGTCGGGCTGGTCTCGATATTCTATGGGGTGCCGCTTGCTATTCAGCATACGAGTCCGGCAACTATCGGGCCGATGTATCGGCAACAGCTTGCCTTGTTATGGGCCGGTCTGCGCACGGTCGCCGCCGCTACCGGAAGTCAGCCGGGCAAGGTGAGCAATTGATACGCTAACGGCGTGCCTTCTCGAGAGATTCCTTCCAGGCACTGGCCAGCTGCGGCCACCACTCGGGTTGGAGTTCCTGCCACCAGCTGCGGGCTATCTTGAGCAGCCAGGCACCGATGATGGGGAGATCCTGGCGCCAGAATCGGATGGCACGCGTCCTGAGTAGAGTCTTGAGGGGTGGTCTGACGAGTGATTCTTTCAGGTGTCCTTCGCGCGTGCGGGCGGCTGCGAATTCCTGCTCCAGGGTATTTTCCATCCGGTTCATACGTTCCCGCAACTGTTCTATGTCCCTGAGGGATGCGAGCTTTTCCGTTCTGTTCGGCTGATCTTGCAGGCGTCTTTCCAGAAACCCGATACGCTGCTGCAACAGCTCAAGATCGATCGGGGCGCGGCGTACCAGTTTGCGAATGGCGGTACCCTGAATCGGATGCGCTTCGCTGCGTACTTTTTGGGTACTCGTCGGGGTGCTGGGTGGTGTTGGCTGGTCGGATGGAATTGACTGCACATCACGGGCGATGGGCTCGCGTTTGCGTGGTCGTGACCGCTGCGGATTTGCTCCCCCTTCGTCCTTGTTGAATTCAAGGAGTCTCATACAATCCACCTCATCTAGTATAGGCACATCAAGTCTAACACAATATATATGAATTATTCATAGTGAATCGCGGGATATGGCACGGTTACATTCAATTGTCATTGGGTAACAGACGCATTGCCCTGCTTTTGGTGCGGGGCGTAGTATTCCCAGTTATTTTTATCTGCCACTAAAGCATGATCATTTTGAACAGAACCTTTGACGTGATAGTCGTCGGCGGCGGTCATGCCGGAACCGAGGCCGCGCTCGCGGCTGCTCGTATGGGCGCGAGCACTCTGCTGTTGACGCATAATGTCGAAACCCTCGGTCAGATGAGCTGCAACCCGGCCATTGGCGGCATCGGCAAGAGCCACCTGGTCAAGGAGATCGATGCGCTTGGCGGTCTCATGGCGCGCGCCGCCGACCACGCCGGCATCCAGTTCCGTGTGCTCAATGCCAGCAAGGGACCGGCCGTGCGCGCCACCCGCGCCCAGGCGGATCGCCTGCTGTACAAGCAAGCCGTCCGCCATGCCCTGGAGAATCAGCACAATTTGTATATATTCCAGCAGGCAGTGGATGACCTGGTCGTGACGGGTGGGCGCGTTGCGGGCGTGGTTACGCAAATGGGACTGAGATTCAACGCTGCTACTGTGGTTCTGACGGTGGGGACTTTCCTCGCGGGACGCATCCATATCGGTCCGAAGAATCATGCGGGCGGCCGGGCAGGTGATCCCCCCGCCAATGCCCTGGCCGCACGGCTACGCGAACTGCCGCTGCGAGTGGGACGGCTGAAAACCGGTACGCCGCCTCGCATCGACGGCCGCACCATCGATTACAGTCGCTTGCAGGAACAGCGTGGCGACGAACCGGTACCCGTAATGTCCTACCTCGGTTCGGCAGGTGATCATCCGCGCCAGGTTTCCTGCCATATCACCCACACCAACGCACGCACGCATGACATCATCCGGGGCGGTTTGTCCGATTCACCGATGTATTCCGGTGCCATCCAGGGCAGGGGTCCGCGCTACTGCCCCTCGATCGAAGACAAGGTGGTGCGCTTTGCCGAGAAGAACTCGCACCAGATTTTCGTGGAACCGGAAGGGCTGAATACCCACGAGGTGTATCCCAACGGAATATCCACCAGCCTGTCCTATGCGGTTCAGGAGGCGCTGGTGCGTTCCATCGCCGGGTTTGAACACGCGCATATCACCCGTCCGGGCTATGCCATTGAGTATGATTTCTTCGATCCGCGCGACCTGCAGGCTTCCCTGGAGACCCGGGTGATCGAGGGGCTGTTTTTCGCGGGACAGATCAACGGGACTACCGGCTATGAAGAGGCCGCCGCACAGGGTCTCATCGCTGGATTGAACGCGGCGCGCAAGGTGCAGGGCAATGCACCGTGGACCCCGCGGCGCGATGAGGCCTATATCGGGGTATTGATCGATGACCTGATCACGCGCGGGACCAGCGAGCCGTACCGGATGTTCACCAGCCGCGCCGAATACCGGCTGCTGCTGCGCGAGGACAATGCCGATCTGCGCCTCACGCCGCGTGGGCGGGAGCTGGGTCTGGTCGATACGCATCGCTGGAGTCTCTTCAGTGATAAGCACGCCGCGATCGTCAATGAGCAGCAGCGCCTGCAGGCGCTGCTGCTGCGCCCCGACAGCGGACCGGGCGCCACCCTCTCCGCGAGGTTGGAGAAGCCGCTTGCGCGCGAGCAGCGAGCGCACGACCTGCTGCGTCGTCCCGACGTACGCTATGCCGATCTGATGGCCGTCGAGGGCATCGGCCCGGGCGTGGCCGATGCGCGGGTTGCCGAGCAGGTCGAGATCCAGGCGAGGTATTCCGGCTATCTCGAGCGTCAGCAGGCGGAGATCAGCCGGCAGCACCGCTATCAGGAACAAGCCCTGCCGGCGGATTTCGATTACAATGCGGTCCGGGGGCTTTCCAACGAGGTATGCGAGAAATTGCAGGCGGTGCGGCCGCAGACCATCGGACAGGCGTCACGGATTCCGGGCATCACGCCCGCCGCCGTGTCACTGTTGTTAATACACCTCAGGAAGCGGGCTCATGTCGAACGCCAAAGCGCCTGATGCGATCGAGCTCATGATTGATGTATAGCCGCAGATTCACAGCCAGGGGGCAGCAGGAAAAATTCGTGCAGCCGGAAGATCTGCTTGAGGATGGCATCTATGCACTCGGGCTGGAAGAGCGACTGGCCGGGGACGAGCGATTGATGGAGTTCATCACCGAGCTGATGAACTGGAACCGCATATACAACCTGACTTCCGTGCGCAAACCGACTGAGATCGTAACCAGGCACATACTCGACAGCCTGTCCATTCTGCCTTATCTCGAGGGCAGGCGGATGCTGGATATCGGGACAGGTGCGGGGCTGCCGGGTATACCGCTTGCCATCGCCTGCCCGGAACGGGAATTCGTCCTGCTGGACAGCAGCAGCAAGAAACTGCGCTTCGTGCAACAGACCCTGGCCATACTCAAACTGGACAACGTCACGCTTGAGCACGCTCGAATCGAGGATTACCAGCCACAGGAGCGTTTCGACAGCGTGATATGTCGCGCCTTCTCCGATCTGCGTGAACTCTACCGGCATGCGACACGTGTGTGCACCGGTGCGGGCCGGATTCTGGCGATGAAGGGTATCTATCCGGTGGCGGAGATCGAAGCTCTGGATAACCGCGACGTGATCGAGAAGGTGGTCTCCCTGACGATTCCTGGGCTCGACGCGGAACGACACCTCGTGTGCATGCAGCCTGCGCGGGCTGGCGGCTGACAGCTTAGGGCTTACTTGAGGCGGCATGGGAAGAATACTGGCGGTTACCAATCAGAAGGGCGGCGTCGGCAAGACCACGACCAGCGTGAATTTTGCCGCCTCCCTGTCCCAGACCGGTCGGCGAGTCCTGCTCGTCGACCTGGATGCCCAGGGCAATGCCACGATGGGCAGCGGCTGCGACAAGCATGCCGTCATCAAGACCGGTTACGACCTGCTGCTTGGCCATACGGCCATACGCGACATCATCGTCTATGCCGAGGAGGCCGGCTATGACCTGCTGCCGGGCAATGGCGACCTGACGGCCGCCGAGGTCGAGCTGCTGGCGCGCGATGACCGGGAGCGCCGGTTGCGTTCCGCGCTCACCTATGTGCAGAACGAGTACGATGCCATCATCATCGACTGTCCCCCGTCGCTGAGCATGCTGACCATCAATGCCCTGGCGGCCGCACACAGCGTCATCATCCCGATACAGTGCGAATACTATGCGCTGGAAGGCCTGTCAGCGTTGCTGGAAACAATTGAACAGGTACGCGTCAGCGTCAATCCCGAACTGGAGATCGAGGGGCTGCTGCGCACCATGTACGACGCGCGCAACAATCTCGCCAACGACGTTTCGGCGCAGTTGCAGCAGCACTTCGGAGACAAGGTTTACCGGACGATCATTCCGCGCAACGTGCGGCTCGCCGAGGCCCCGAGTCATGGCCTGCCGGTGCTGCGCTATGACAGTAGCTCGCGCGGGGCAGCCGCCTATCTGGCGCTGGCCGGCGAATACCTGCGCAGGCACCAGGCGGCGCCGGGAATTACGCCGCCGGCAACGCACAACGCGGAACCCGAACAAGCAGGGACAGAACCGACACATTTCTGATCGCTGCAAGCACCTGGGGTAGACATCATGGCAATTAAAAAACGCGGTCTTGGCCGCGGCCTGGACGCCTTGCTCGGACCGGCGGTACGCGCATCCCAGCCAGAAAGCGGAACGGCGGGCGTCGCGGGGCCACCGGCGGTTGTATCCGTAGCGGCGGCGCCTGCGGCGGCCGAGATCCGCGACGTCGACGGCGCGTTGCGCATCCTGCCTGTTGATGTCATACAGCGCGGCCGGTACCAGCCGCGTGTCGACATGCACCCCGAATCCCTGCAGGACCTCGCCGATTCCATCAGCGAACAGGGCGTGGTGCAGCCGATTGTGGTTCGCCGTATCGGTGACGGGCGCTACGAAATCATCGCCGGTGAACGCCGCTGGCGTGCCGCCCAGCAGGCCGGCCTGCATGAGATACCGGCGGTCATCCGCAATGTCGATGACCGCGCCGCCATCGCCATCGCGCTGATCGAAAACATCCAGCGTGAAAACCTCAATCCCCTGGAAGAGGCGCGCGCCCTGAAACGTCTGATCGACGAATTCGAAATGACCCACGAACAGGCCGCCCAGGCCGTGGGGCGCTCCCGGGTGGCCGTATCCAACCTGCTGCGGCTGCTGGATCTGGAGGACGCGGTCAAGAGCATGGTCGAGCGCGGCGAGCTGGAGATGGGGCATGCGCGCGCCCTGCTGGGATTGACCGGCGCCCGGCAAGTGGAGGCCGCTCGCCAGGTCATCGCCAGGGGACTCACGGTACGCGCCACCGAACGCCTGGTGCAGGAATTGCAGCGTCCGGACGTTCACCGCAGGTCTTCCGCTAAAGCATCAAGGGATCCGGATATCCAGCGACTGGAGGCCAAACTGTCGGACCGGCTGGGTGCCAGCGTGCTGATCCGTCACGGTACCGGCGGCAAGGGGCGTCTGGAGATCCGCTACAACAGCCTGGATGAGCTCGATGGCATTCTCGAGCATATAAAATAGCCCGGATCACCAGGCTTTATTGACCCTTCCCGGCAGGCATCTTTATAATGCCCCGCTGCCCATAGGCCTCGGTGATGTCGTTAAGATTGCGGGCGTCAGCGCCAGGCTGGACTTAGGGAAAATGTAACATACTGAGTTTACGACGGATTACTGGGTCTTTGCTAAACCGGATCCGCATGGTTTTATTAACCCAGCTGCTGCTGGTGTTCCTGACCTCAGTCGTATTTCTCTTGGTATCAGGGGGCTTTCAGGCGGGTTCCGCCGGTTTCGGCGGAGCGATCGCGCTTATCAATGTCCTGCTGCTTGAATGGCGACGTTACCAGACGGATAGGGGACGCGTCATCGATGCGCGGCAAAGTCTCCGGGTGTTATATCGCAGTGCACTGGAACGCCTGCTGCTGGTGGCATTGCTGTTCGCGCTGGGCCTGGGTGCATTGGCGCTCGATCCGCTCGCGCTGCTGACTGGATTCGTTATGGGCCAG
>JAHKKL010000386.1 GCA_020027635.1 Gammaproteobacteria bacterium | reverse complement strand
GCGTTCATGACGTAGGTAGTGCCTGCGATCCGCGCCAGCACCTCGCTGATGCCCTCGAACCTGCCGATCGGCTGCTTGAACTGTTTCCTGACGGCGGCATAGGCGCCGACCGCGCGGCTCATCTTCTTGCCCGAGGCGGTGCTGAGCGCCGGCAGCGAAATGGCGCGCCCGTCGGAGAGGCAGTTCATCAGCATGCGCCATCCCTTGCCGATGCAGGCCTGCCCGCCGATGACCCAATCCATCGGGATGAACACATTCGTGCCGCGGTTCGGTCCGTTCATGAAGGACTGGTTCATCGGGAAATGGCGCTTGCCGATCTCGATACCTGGTGTATTCGTCGGGATCAGCGCCAGCGTGATGCCGATGTCCTCCCGCTCGCCGAGCAGGTGATCTGGATCGTAGAGGTGGAAGGCGAGACCCAGCAGCGTCGCCACCGGTCCCAGCGTGATGTAGCGTTTCTCCCAGTTCAGGCGGATACCCAGCACATCGGACCTGCCACCGTGGGTCTGGCGACAGACGATGCCCGTATCCGGCATGGACGCGGCGTCGCTGCCGGCTTCCGGTCCGGTGAGCGCGAAACAGGGGATGTCCGTGCCATTGGCCAGGCGCGGCAGGTAGTGGGCTTTCTGGGCCTCGGTGCCATAGGAGAGCAGCAGCTTCGCGGGCCCCAGCGAGTTCGGCACCATCACGGTCACCCCGGCGGAAATGCTGACGCTGGCGACTTTCATGACGACCAGGGAATGCGCATTCGCGGAAAATTCGAGACCGCCGTATTGCCTGGGAATGATCATGCCGAAGAAACCCATGCGTTTCATGTAGTCCCAGGTTTGCGGCGTCAGGTCGCGCCGTTCTTCGGTGATCTCCCAGTCATCGATCATGCCGCAGAGTTCCTCGACCGGCCCGTCGAGGAAGTCCTGTTCCCTGGAGGTGAGTCGCGGGGCGGGGAAGTCGCGCAGGCGCCGCCAGTCCGGCCGGCCGGTGAACAGTTCCGCCTCCCACCACACCGTGCCGGCCTCGAGCGCCGCGCGTTCGGTGTCCGACATGGCCGGCATGATTCTGCGGTAGGCCGCCAGCAGAGGTTTCATGACCAGGCGCCGGCGCAGGGGCGTCACGGTCAGCAGGGCGGCGAGCGCCACGAACAGCACACCGGCGGCCAGCATCGCCGCGGCCGGCGGGTTATGGAAGACGCCCCAATAGAGCAGTCCGGCGCCGAGTACGGTCGTCCAGAGATACCCTGACGCCCGCCGCGCCATCAGCAGTCCGATGACGGTGATGACCAGCAGCAGCTCAATGATCCAGTTCATGGCGGTCGCCTTGTGTCGGAGATGCAGGTGATGCCGGCCGGTTCTCACCCCGGTTGCCGGCACCTCACTATGAATGACGCGCTAAGCCTATTCAATTATCGACAAATTCTCGGCCATTTGAATTTTAAGACAGGAATAAACCGGGTGAGTTGCCCGGACGGTGATTGTACTCACAGTAACAAGCACAACTGCGGGAAGGGGAGGAGGCTGGCTGTTCACACGAAGACTCACCCAGAACCCTGCCCTCCGTGCATCTCGGACGAGCGGCGGTCGATCCGCGTGAACACTGTATTTATAGTTAGATATAACATGTTGTTACATGATATTTCTAAACGAAAGGCATGCTAACGGTTCTCATGCGAGCGAGCCGCATTCCGGAAACCGCATCACCTGGCCAGGGCAACAGAGCGTCATTGGGGTTGATTCCAGTGCGGACCGGATGGTGTCCTACTGCACCCAGGGACTGATGACTGATGGTCGCTCAGCGGCTAGGCGATATTGGTATAGTAATGGGCAATCGTGACACGGCCAGACGATCATGAAGCGCAGCCAACTGACAGAACTGGACATTGCCGGGGCGGCGCCACGCTTGCGCCAATGCGTGCTGTTCGCCGATCTCGACCGGGTCCAGTTCGACGGCGTGATGAAACACACGCGCCGCATCCTGCTGCAGGAAAACGAGGTTCTGTTCGAACAGCAGCAGCCGGCCAGTGAGATCTTTCTGCTGGAAAGCGGCCAGATCAAGCTGGCGCTGGTTTCCCCGGAAGGCCATGAGAAGGTCATCGATCTCATCTCGCCGGGTACCTCATTCGCCGAGGCGGTCATGTTCTCCCGCGATCACACCTATCCGGTAACGGCGACGGCCATCGTCGCCAGCCGGGTGTGGTCTATCGATGCCGAGTACTATGCCGGCATCCTGCGCCAGTCCACGGATGCCTGCTTCGCCGTCATGGCGCAGATGAGCCGGCGGCTGCACTGGCAGATCGCGGAACTCGACCGGCTGACCCTGCACAACGCCACTTCCCGGGTGGTGAACTACCTGCTCGACCAGGTTCCCAGCACCCACCTGGTGACATCGGAGATCCGGCTCGATACGCCCAAGCATGTGATCGCTTCGCGCCTGTCCATCACGCCGGAAACCCTGTCGCGCACCTTTGCCAAGCTGAGCCGGGAGGGCTGCATCGACATCATGGACAACACCATCCGGCTCAACGATATCGAGCGCCTGCGCCGCTACACCCAGGTCAGTTAGCCGCGACCCCGCGGCTTTTGCCGGCCGGCGTTACCTGCTGGCAAGTCCGATGGAATCACACGGCATCGTTTCCGTGCGGCAGGCATTTTAGGGTAAGCTCGCCCCCCATGGAGATGCTCTATTACACACTGGCGGCCGTTTTCCTCTATGTGGCCGCCGACCGGATCCTGAACCGCATCGAGATCGCTGCGGGACGGAGGCTGGAATACCGCAGCCTC
>JAHKKL010000071.1 GCA_020027635.1 Gammaproteobacteria bacterium | reverse complement strand
GGGTGTTTAACCTGGCCGGCCTCGATATTGATCCCTCGAGTCAAGGGCTTACAGGACTTCCAGTCCGGCCGGCCAAGCGCGAGAACATAGGGCAGCAGGGCGGCCGAGAGGGCCTGTGAGGCGGTTCTGGGCACCGCCCCCGGCATGTTGGTGACCGCAAAATGGATCACGCCTTCTTCCACGTAGGTCGGGTTCTCGTAGGTGGTAGGTCGGGTAGTCTCCATGCAGCCGCCCTGGTCGACCGAGATATCGATCACCACTCCGCCGGCCTGCATGCGACTGATCATCTGCCGGGTAACGACATGCGGCGCCCGGGCACCGGTCTTCAATACGGCCCCAATCACGATATCGGCCCGGCTCACTTCACGTGCCACGGCGTCTTCATAAGGGTACAGGCCGGTCACGTTGTTACCCAAAGCGCGCATTGCCGCCAGACGCTCCCGGTTGATATCGAATACCACCACCTCCGCGCCGGCCGCGGCGACAAGCGCGGCGGCATTGCCACCGGCCGTGCCGGCCCCGATGATGACCACGCGCCCGCGCTCGGCAGCCGGCAGGCCGCCGAGCAACAGACCCTTGCCGCCATGGGACTGGTGCAGGAGGCAGGTTCCGACCTGGGCGGCGATACGCCCGGCGATATCGCTCATCGGCGCGAGCAGCGGCAGCCGGCCCGACTCATCCTCGACAGTTTCGAAGGCAACGGCGGTCAGGCCGATCTCCTGCAGCCGTCGACCCAGTTCCGGCTCCGCGGCCAGGTGCAGGAAGGAGAACAGCAGGTGGTCCCTGTTCAACAGCCCCAGTTCACCGCCCTGGGGTTCCTTTACCTTGAGAATCAGTTGCGCGGCCGTGTAGAGCTCTGCCGGTCCGCCGACTAGGTTAACACCGATCGCTGCATAACTCTCATCGCCGTATCCGGACAGGGTACCAGCGCCCTTTTCCATGATGACGGTATGGCCGGCACCGATTAGCTGTCCGCAGGCCTCGGGTATCATGGCAATTCGCCCTTCCATGGGTTTAATTTCTCGCGGAATTCCTATACGCATGCTTGCTTTACCCTACCTGACAACTTACGTACCATTACCCATGGCTTTTCAGGCAAGCTGTTGATCCGCCCGCGCAACCGGCCGCGACCGCGCCATCGGCTGATGGCAAGCCAGACCTGCCAGCTCGATCTAGAGGGAGCAAGTATACATGAGTGATGTCAAGCACTGCCGCCTTCTGATACTCGGCTCCGGCCCTGCCGGCTATACGGCGGCCATCTACGCGGCACGTGCCAATCTCAACCCCGTCCTGATTACCGGTCTGGAACAGGGCGGCCAGCTGATGACGACAACCGAAGTGGAAAACTGGCCCGGTGGCGATGAAGCGCTGCAGGGGCCACCGCTGATGGAAAACATGCGTCTGCATGCAGAACGTTTCCACACGGAAATCATTTTCGATCAGATCCACACATGCAATCTGAAGCAGCGGCCGTACCGCCTGGAGGGCGATGCCGGCGTCTATACCTGCGACGCGCTGATCATCGCAACTGGCGCCTCGGCGATGTATCTGGGGCTGCCTTCCGAGGAAGCTTTCCGGGGCCGGGGGGTTTCTGGCTGTGCCACCTGTGACGGCTTTTTCTACCGGGACCAGCCGGTTGCCGTGGTCGGTGGCGGCAACACGGCGGTCGAGGAAGCGCTGTATCTCGCCAATATCGCTTCCCACGTCACCCTGGTCCATCGTCGTGATTCCCTGCGCGCGGAGAAGATCCTGCAGGACCGCCTCTTCAGGAAGCAGGCCGAAGGCGTGGTGACGATCGTCTGGAACCACGTGCTCGAGGAGGTGCTGGGTGATGACAGCGGCGTGACCGGCATGCGTATCAAGCATGTCACGGATGGATCGACCCGGGATATCCTGCTGCAGGGCGTGTTCATCGCCATCGGCCACAAGCCCAATACCGCGATCTTCGAGGGGCAGATCGAGATGAAACACGGCTACATCAAGGTCAGGAGCGGGACGGAAGGCGATGCCACGGCAACCAGCGTGGCGGGCGTATTCGCCGCAGGCGACGTGAGTGACCATGTCTACCGGCAGGCCGTGACCTCCGCCGGCACCGGCTGCATGGCCGCGCTGGATGCCGAGAGTTACCTGGATAATCTCGCCTCGGTCGATTAACCCGAAGTGCAATCCCGCAGGACCCGGCTCCCTGGCGAGCATCGCTTCCGCAAGCAGACCTTGCAGGCAAGCGCGTGTCAGCAAGTGACTTCATTTTGCGCCCAGGCCCTCTGGCGGGCATACACCCGCCGGGAATGATGCATGCGCGCCGACGTCATCAACCGGGTTGCGGATATTCCCTGCGGTCAGTGGAACCGGGTGGCGGGCACCGCGAATCCGTTCCTGCGCCATGAGTTTCTGGCCGCCCTCGAACGTCACAATTGCGTCGGCGAGGCCTTCGGGTGGTATCCGCAGCACATCGCGGTATTCGATGACGCCGGCATCCTTGCGGGCGCCGCACCGCTCTATCTCAAAGACAATTCCTACGGTGAATTCGTCTTCGACTGGTCCTGGGCGGAGGCCTATCATCGCGCCGGCAAGCCCTACTACCCGAAGCTTGTCTCCGCCATACCGTATACACCGGTAACCGGACCGCGTCTGCTGGTCAGGGACGATGCCGATCGCACCATGGTCAGGGACATGCTCATCGACAAGGCGCTTGCACTGGCGGCGCAGACACGCTGTTCATCCCTGCACTGGCTGTTTACCGACAGCGGGGATACGGACACGTTGCTCGGGCATGGTTTGATGCGCCGCACCGGCTGCCATTTTCACTGGCATGACGACGGCTATCGCTCATTCGAGGATTTCCTCTCCCGACTGAGTTCACGCAAGCGCAAGATGATCCGGCGCGAACGGCGCTTCGTCGAGGAGGCCGGTATCCACATGGAGATTGTGCACGGCCACGAAGCGAGCGAGGCCCAGTGGCTGCTCATGCACGATTTCTACCGCTCCACGTTCGAGAAGAAATCCGGCATGCCGACCCTGTCGCTGGAATTCTTTCTCGATATCAGCCGCAGCATGGGCATGCAGGTCGTGCTGGTATTCGCCTGGCTGGGCCAACGGGCGGTCGCCGGCGCCATCAACCTGCGCAGCGACACGGCGCTCTATGGCCGGCACTGGGGTTGCACGGGGCACTATCACAGCCTGCACTTCGAGACATGCTACTACCAGGGCATCGAGTACTGCATCGAGAACCGGCTGTGCCTGTTCGAACCGGGCGCACAGGGCGAACATAAGATCAGCCGCGGTTTCCTGCCGACGCTGACCTGGTCGGCTCACTGGATAGCGGACCCCTTCTTCCGCGAGGCGATTGAACGGTTTCTCGCCCGGGAGCATGAACTGATGCTTGATTACCAGAATGATATGCGGCGTTATTCACCCTATCGAGCATCCGGGGTGGAGCCTGATGCATGACGACGCTGCGCGGCACCGCTCCTTTCTGGGTGGATCCCGACAATCCGGATATCATCTTCCCGGATGTGGAACTGGCATTGAAAGAACCCGATGGTCTGCTCGCCATCGGCGGGGATCTTTCCTCCGCACGGTTGCTCACTGCTTATGTCAGCGGGATCTTTCCCTGGTATGGTCCCGGCCAGCCCATCCTGTGGTGGTCTCCGGATCCACGGCGCGTCCTGCTGCCCGAGGACTTGCACATTTCCCGCAGCCTGCTAAAGACGTTGAGAAAACGCACGTTCCGGGTAACGCTCGACGAGGCATTCGAGGCGGTTATCGGCCACTGTGCCGGGCCTCGAGACAATGCGAGCGGCACCTGGATTACCCCGGAGATGGCGACGGCATATCTGGAACTGCACCGGCGGGGGTACGCCCACTCGGTCGAGTGCTGGCAGGAGACACGGCTCGTCGGCGGCCTGTACGGCGTTTCGATCGGGCGGATATTTTTCGGGGAATCGATGTTCGCGCACGTAAGCGACGCCTCGAAGGTCGCGCTGGTGCATCTGGCGACGCAATTGAGACAGTGGGACTTCCCCCTGATTGATTGCCAGGTTCATACCCCGCATCTTGAGAGCCTGGGAGCCATCTCCTTGCCACGCAGGGAGTTTACCCGCATCCTGCGCCCGGCGTGCGCCCTACCCCCGCCGCCATCGCCCTGGCGGTTCGAACGGGATTTCGCGCCCTTCTAGCCCGTAGTCCCGGTAGTGTTCTCGCCGGGAATAACGATTTTTTCCTTGCGGACCTTCCGTGTATAATGCAGCGCCAATTCGCCCATCATGAGTGCCAAGAACTAAATTCTATGTCTAAGGAAGATCATATCGAAATGGAAGGGACCGTTATCGAGACGCTTCCCAATACCATGTTCCGCGTCCAGCTCGAAAACGGACACGTGGTGACCGCGCATATCTCGGGAAAGATGAGAAAGCACTACATCCGGATACTGCGGGGAGACAAGGTGACAGTCGAGATGACACCCTACGATCTGACCAAGGCACGTATTACCTATCGCGCGCGCTGAGGCCTCGCATTATTTGCCTGCACTCTAGTGCACGCATTCCTTCTCCTCGATCTCGAAGCTCAGGCTGCCGCCTTCCTCGCTGATCAGCAGATGGCCACCGCGAGCCAGGCGGCCAAAGAGCAGTTCCTCCGCCAGCGGCTTCTTTATGTACTGCTGGATGATGCGCGCCATGGGGCGGGCGCCCATTTTCGGGTCATAGCCATGTTCGGCGAGCCACAACCGGGCGGACTCGTCGACCTCTACGGTCACCTGCTGTTCCTGCAGCTGTGCCTCGAGTTCGAAGATGAACTTGTCGACCACCTGAGTGATGACGGTCGGGTCGAGTGCATTGAACTGGACGATGGCATCCAGGCGATTGCGGAATTCAGGGGTAAACAGGCGACGGATGACCTCCATCCCGTCGGTGGAATGATCCTGCTGCGTGAACCCGATAGACGGCCGGCTCATCTCCTGCGCCCCGGCATTCGTGGTCATGACCAGCACGACACTCCTGAAGTCCGCCTTGCGCCCGTTGTTGTCGGTCAGCGTGCCGTGATCCATGACCTGTAGCAGCAGATTGAAGACATCCGGATGCGCCTTCTCGATCTCATCGAGAAGCAGGACGACGTGCGGGTTCTTGCTGATGGCTTCGGTAAGCAGACCGCCCTGGTCATAACCGACATAGCCGGGCGGTGCGCCGATCAGTCGCGATACCGTGTGGCGTTCCATGTATTCCGACATGTCGAAGCGCACCAGTTCCAGTCCCATGATACGTGCCAGCTGCCGGGTCACCTCGGTCTTGCCGACCCCGGTCGGCCCCGCAAACAGGAAGGAGCCGATAGGCTTGTGCTCCGCGCCCAGTCCGGAGCGTGACATCTTGATTGCCGCCGCCAGGGTTTCAATGGCAGTGTTCTGGCCATACACCACCATCTTCAGATCGCGTTCCAGGTTGCGCAGGGTTTCCTTGTCGGAAACGGTCACCGTCTTGGCGGGTATGCGCGCCATCTGGGCGATGATGGTTTCAATTTCGGTGACGCCGATGATCTTCCGGCGGCGGGAAGGCGCGTTCAGGCGCTGGCTCGCCCCCGCCTCGTCGATGACGTCCAGGGCCTTGTCAGGCAAATGACGGTCATTGATGTAACGATCAGACAATTCCGCCGCCGCACGCAGGGCGCGCGATGAATACTTCACGTTGTGGTGTTCTTCGAACCGTGCACGCAGCCCTTTCAGGATCTCGACAGTCTCCTCCACACTGGGTTCGCTGATATCGATCTTCTGAAAACGACGTGACAGCGCGTGGTCCTTTTCGAAGATCCCGCGGTATTCCTGGTAGGTCGTGGAACCGATGCACTTCAGCTCACCGGATGCGAGCATGGGTTTGATCAGGTTGGAGGCGTCCATTACCCCGCCCGAGGCCGCACCGGCGCCGATGATGGTGTGGATCTCGTCGATAAACAGGATCGCGCCCGGTTCCCGGCGCAGCTGCGCCAGTACCGCCTTCAGGCGCTTTTCGAAATCACCGCGATATTTCGTGCCTGCAACCAGCGAACCAAGATCGAGTGAATAGATGGTGCTGCCAAGCAGTACGTCAGGCACTTCACCCTCGACGATCATTTTCGCCAGCCCCTCGGCAATGGCCGTCTTCCCCACCCCGGCTTCGCCGACGAACAAGGGGTTGTTCTTGCGCCGGCGGCAGAGTATCTGCACCGTGCGGCGGATTTCGGAGCGGCGCCCGATCAGCGGATCGATCTTTCCCTGGGCGGCTAGTTCATTGAGGTTGGTGGCGAAATTCTCCAGCGGCTGTTTCTGCCCGCCCTCGGCGGCGGTTCCCGCCCCCGGGCTTTCGATGTTTTCGTCGCCCGGGTCGTGCACCTTGGAGATCCCATGCGAGATGTAATTGACGACATCCAGTCGGGTGATATTCATCCTGTTGAGAAAGTAGACCGCCTGGGATTCCTGTTCGCTGAATATGGCAACAAGCACATTGGCGCCGGTGACTTCGTTCTTGTCGGAAGTCTGGACGTGAAAGACGGCACGCTGCAGCACCCGCTGGAAACCCAGTGTGGGTTGTGTTTCCCGGGTGTCCCCCGCGGCCAGACGCGGGGTGGTTTCATCCAGAAACCTGGCCAGCTCCTGCTTCAGCTGTTCAAGGTCTGCCCCGCAGGCGCGCAAGACTTCAACGGCGGAAGGATTGCCCAGCAGCGCAAAAAGCAGGTGCTCGACCGTCATGAATTCGTGATGTTTCTCACGGGCCTCCTTGAAGGCGAGATTCAGCGTGAATTCAAGCTCCTTGCTCAGCATAGCGACACCCCGCTCACCCGGCTAGACCTCCTCCATGCTGCATAACAGGGGATGCTGGTGACGTCTTGCATATTCATTGACCTGTGCGACCTTGGTTTCCGCAATCTCGTGCGTGTAAATGCCGCATACCCCCCTGCCCTGGGTATGTACATGCAACATGATCCGTGTCGCCTTTTCCCGGTCCATGCCGAAAAGTTTCTCCAGCAGCATGACCACGAATTCCATGGGCGTGAAGTCATCGTTCAGAAGGACCACCTTGTACAGGGGTGGTTCCCTGAGTTCCGGCCTGGCTTCCTTGAGCGCCAGTCCTTCCTCGCCACTGTTCCGGCGTTCGTCTGTCATGGCTGCATTACCAGTCTAACAGGTGTACGTGAAATCATGGGTCCCGGTCTGGCATCCTCTGAGAAAGGGGATCTGGCGCAAACGCGCCGATACATATGACTGGATATATTATAGAACCGAAAACTCCGCAATATAAACTTCCTGGCGCCCTGTGCAACGAATCGGCAAGGGAAATGCCTACTTGACTCAGGATAAAGGACACATTTAACTTATTAGCCGCTTGGCCGGATTCCGGCCGGTGGGGGAGGATAATCCGGGATGTTCTCAACCGGGGGCTGCCGGTGATGCCTATAGATAGGAATGACGGATGACATGCCGTCAGAGGCATGTCTCAGGAAGGGATAATATGGCAATTGGTACAGTGAAGTGGTTCAGCAACTCCAAGGGTTATGGTTTTATATCTCCGGATGAAGGCGGT
>JAHKKL010000385.1 GCA_020027635.1 Gammaproteobacteria bacterium | reverse complement strand
CTGGTGGTCGCCCATCACCGCCGCGGAGGCCGGGAGCGCCGGCACGGTGTTGTCTTCCGGCGCCATTCAGTGGGGATTCCTCGCGGCGGCGCTGGCGACCGGGCTGTCCTCGCTCGGCGCCGGCATCGCCGTGGCCAGCGTCGGCAGCGCGGCCATCGGCGCCATGGCGGAGAAGCCCGAACTGCTGGGGCGCTCCCTGATCATGGTGGGACTGGCCGAGGGTATCGCCATCTATGGTCTCATCATCTCGATCCTGATCCTGAACCGGGTCCTCTAGGCCGGGCTGACCGCACGTGTCACTGCCCGTCTACATCGGTGACGAAGTCGAGGCCGCCGGCTACCGCCTGGCCGGACTGGAGGTCCGTGTGCCCGGCCGGGAGCAACTCCTGCCGCTGATCCGTTCCGCCTGCGAGCAGGCCCCGCTGGTGCTGATTGGCGCCGCGACCGCTCGGGATATCCCCCCGGCGGAGCTCGACCGGTTGCTTGCCCTGGTCACACCGCCGGTGGTCATCGTGCCGGATGTGCGAGGCCGGGCCGGGCTGCCGGACCTGGCGACACGCCTGCGCGGCCAGCTCGGCGTGCTGGAATGAATGCCACCACGGGCGATGCGGTCGAGGCGCAGGTGCGGCAGCTGCTGGAGGTGGTCGCACGGCATCGCGACGAGCGCTGCAACGAGCTGCTGGGGCAGGCCCGGCGCGAAGCCGTGCAGGTGATCCGGCAGGCCCATGCCGAGGCGCGATCGCGCATGCATCAAAGTGTCCAGGGTATCCGGGAGGAGCGACGCCAGCGTCTCGCCGCGGCCGAGGCACAACGGCAGACGCGCCGCCGCCACCGCCGTCAGAACGCCGATCTGTGGCTGCTGGCCGCGGCCTGGCAGCCCCTGCGCAGGGCCCTGCTGGCGCGCTGGTCGCAGGAGGCGGCGCGCCGGCAGTGGATCGATTTCCTGGTGGGCCAGGCGGGCGCGCTCCTGGTCGCGACCGACTGGCAGATCGAGCATCCTCTCGATTGGCCGGCGCAGGAACGCGCGGCGCTGGAGGATCGCCTGGCCGGGCAACTGGGGCGCCACCCGGAGTTCATCCCCCGGGAGACGATTCCCGCCGGCCTGCTCATCTGCGCCGATGGAACCTGCGTCGATGCCACGCTCGAGGGCCTGTTGCGCGACCAGGCACGCATCGAGTCGCTGCTGCTGGCCAGGTTCAATGCCGGCGTTGCAATTGACGGCTGAACGCCGCCGGCGCTACTCACGATGACGGACGCCACCATCACCTGGATCAGCGGCCCCGTGCTGCGGGCCGCGACCCGGCGCTCGTTCCGGGTGAACGAGGCGGCGCTGGTCGGCCGTCAACGCCTGCTGGGCGAGGTAATACGCATCGACGGCGCGGCAGTGATCATCCAGGTCTATGAGGACACCACCGGGTTGCGACCGGGCGATCCCATCAGCGCGACCGGCGCGGCGCTCTCCGTGCGGCTCGGGCCCGGGTTGCTCGGGCATATCTTCGACGGCCTGCTGCGTCCGCTCACCGGCCAGGGGCGCTACGTCCAGCCGGGAATCAGCCAGACAGGCGATCAGCGGACCTACCCTTTCAAGCCCTCCGTCAGGCTCGGCGAGACGCTCAAGCCGGGCGCCGTGATCGGCAGTGTCTCCCGGCCCGATGCGCGGGCGCAGCGCACTCTGGCGCCGCCGGGCTGCTCCGGCGTGGTCACCATGATCGCCGCCGCGGGCGACTATCCCGAGGACGCAGTGGTGTGCGTCCTGAGCGACGACAAGGACACGAGCCACGACCTCACGCTGAGCCACCACTGGCCGGTTAGGCGGCCGCGACCGGTGGCGGCGCGCATTCCCGTCGAGGGTCCCCTGTTCACCGGGCAGCGCGTGCTGGACAGCGTTTTCCCGCTGGCCTGCGGCGGGCGGGCGGCGATGCCGGGCGGTTTCGGCACCGGCAAAACCGTGCTGCAGGAGACGCTCGCCAAGTGGTGCGACGCCGATGTGATCGTCTATGTCGGCTGCGGCGAACGCGGCAATGAAATGGCCGGCGTGCTGCATGAGTTCCCCTCGCTCGAGGACCCGCGCACCGGCCGTCCGCTGATGGAGCGCACCGTCATCATCGCCAATACCTCCAACATGCCGGTGTCGGCGCGCGAGGCGAGCATCTATACCGCGGTGACCGTGGGCGAGTATTTTCGCGACCAGGGAATGCGCGTCGCCCTGATGGCCGATTCCACCAGCCGCTGGGCCGAGGCGCTGCGCGAGATCTCGGGCCGTCTGGGTGAATTGCCCAGCGAGGCGGGTTACCCGGCCTACTTAAGCAGCCGCCAGGCGGATTTCTATGAACGCGCCGCCCATGTGCGCACCCTGAGCGGGCAGATCGGCTCGCTCAGCATCATCGGCGCGGTCAGCCCCCCCTCGGCGGATTTCTCCGAACCGGTGACCACTCATACCAAGCGCTATGTGCGCTGCTTCTGGGCGCTCGATGCCGGCCGCGCCCAGGCCCGCTTCTTTCCGGCCATACACCCGTTGCAGTCCTACTCGGAGGATGTCGAGGTGCTGGCTCCGTTCTGGAGCCAGTGCGGCAATCCGCACTGGGCGGAGCAGCGGCGGCGCTTCCTCGGTCTGCTCGCCCAGCAGGCCACTCTGGAGCGCATGGCGCGCATCGTCGGCAAGGATGCCCTGCCGCCGCGCCAGCAGCACGTGCTGCTGTGCGCCGAACTGATCAACGAGGCCTTCCTGCGCCAGTCGGCGTTTTCCGAGATCGACCGCGTCTGCAGCCCGTCGCGGCAAGGCGCGATGATGCG
>JAHKKL010000384.1 GCA_020027635.1 Gammaproteobacteria bacterium | reverse complement strand
GACTTCCTGTTTGAAGGTGGCGCCCGCAGAGAACTTCGGCACCGTCGTTGCAGCGATCTTGATTTTCTCGCCGGTTTTCGGGTTCTTGCCTTCGCGAGCCGCGCGCGCTGCCGACTTGAATGTACCAAAGCCCACCAGCGTCACCGAATCACCCTTGGCGACAGCGGTCACAATTTCTTCGACCAGTACATCCACGGCACGACCAGCGGCCGCCTTGGAAAGCTCAGCCTTTGTTGCCAACGCTTCGACCAGCTCGGATTTGTTCATCAAGGTGCTCCCTATGGTTTATCAATAAAAACTGGATTCTCTCACTATTGCGAAGGTACATCGCGGGACAGCGCCCGTGATGCCGCGTCGAGATCCATGCCCTCCGTCGGCGGACGTCCATCACGGCACAGATTCAGTTCATAGCGGACTGCAAAAGGGATTTGCTGACCATTGGTCGTGGGAACGCCGTCTTGCAACAAAGTGGCCTCCAATCGAGCACACCCCGCAGCAGAGAAGTGGCTGATGGTCCTGACCTGAACCCGTACCGGCAACGATGAACGTGTCTGCGCCTTGAAAAAGTCGGCCATCGGGCCGCTCATTTCGCCATCGGCTCGGCCGCTTGGCGCATCGATGGCAGCCAGAAGATGTTGCTTTAATTCGGTCGCGAGGATCTCCTCACTCGATAACAGAGCAAAGAAACAAAGTGCCATTGCGTAGGCCCGGTATCGTTTCATCGGTTGTAGTAGCTGTTGACGCGCTGCTGAACAGTGCCTTGCACGTTCTGACCGAAGGAGCTCGCACTGGGAATGCGAACGCTGGACGATATTTCCTGGATGAATTCGCTCATATCTATCCGGGAAAAGTCCAAGCGCTCGAACTCAGCCGTGGTGAAGCCTGAGCAATCCGGGTTCTCGCCGCTCCCCCAGCTTTTGCCGACCTGGCTCCTGCCCTGCTCATTGATGATCCGGGCCAGGCGGGAGTTGAAACAGCAGTAGGACTGAGTCTGTTCAATACAGGTCCGGATAATGGGCACCCGCGCCGAACAGTACGATCCGACATGCACGCAAAGGTTGGCCTCCCGATGCATCGCGAGAAGCTGTTCAGATTGCTCGCAGGAAAGCAGTTCCGACAATAGTTGCAGCGCGATGGCCGCCGCCATGGAATAGGGATCAAAGTACAGGTTGAAGCTCCCCAGGGAGCCGAGCGAATAAATTGGCCCACCCAGCAGCCCGCTACTCACCGCCCCCGTCGAGAATGTCAGACCGTAGAAGGTGAAAGACGGCTGGAAATTTGTCGGCGTGAAAAGCACCTCGGAGGAAATCATGGCCTGTGCACCGGCTTCGACATAGCTGGTGAATTCCGGGTACATGAAGTCGAACATGTACTTGCTGCCGGCGTTGATGGCGAGCTGGCCACCAATCATCACACCCTGCATGGTGGCTGCCATCAGGTTGTGATTGCTCCTGGCCGCACCACCACCGCCTTTCTTGCAGCAGTCAACCAGACCAAAGAGTTTCTTTCGGCATCGCTCGCCCGTACCCTTGAACAGACGTTGATCGGCGCCATAAACCCCGGCCTCGCGGGCTGCCTCCATGGAGGCCATGGCTTTGCCGAAATCCTGGTCCGCGGGATTGCTGGTGTCGAAACAGTTGGAGCCACCCTGGCAAAATGAACGCTGGTCACACACGGTGCGCTGGCTCTGGGTTGCTGGCGACGCCGGGCATGAATACGTCCGCTCGCTCATGTCGCACCCACCTGATGACAAGGGATCAATGCACTGCGAGGACACTGGCGTACATCCGCGATCGATCAAGGGCTGACAGTCATTTGTCAGTGTGCTGCCGGCACAGGTGTAATCCTCAGACCTCGTCCAGCATGAATCTCCGGAGCTTTGTGCCCCCGCCGGCAAGGGGGAGACCGTCGAAAGGCACACTTGCAAGCCGTTGATGGTTTTGCACGGCGTGCTGTCGGTACAAGTGGTCGCCGCATGCACGCAGTTGCTACTGCTGGCGAGCGAGGAACATTGACTGGTATCGAGCGTGTTGGATCGGACGGTGTAGGACGTGTTGAGTTCGACCACGGTCGGCGTACTGGTCGATGCCGTGACATTGGTGCATTGGTAGCGACGGGTATATTGGTTGCAGGAGCCGTCAAACGCCGTACCGTCGCAGGACGAGCTGACCAAGGCGCAACCCTGCGTTGCCTTGATGGCGGCGCAATAGTCGACATGGTTCTCGGCGATGCAGGAATAGTCGTCCTGGTAGCTCCAACACGTTGCCGTGGAATTCAGTCCGCCCGCTGGCGGTGTCACACCGGCCAGGCAGACGGTCGCCCCACTGGAATCGAGCTTGCAAGGGGTGGAATCCACGCAGGAATGCGATGCCAGGCGGCATCGCGAGTTTTGCGCATAGCTGCTGCACTGGCTGGTATTCGCCGTATCCGTGACCAGTGAATAGGTGTTGTCGAGACGTACTGTATTGGTGGGCGTGCCCTGGTTGTTTCCGCACCGGAACGTCTTGGTGTAGGTATTGCAAGTGCCATTGAATGCCGTATCGCTGCATACCGAGCTGGTCTGCCCACAGCCTGCTGCCGTCAAAGCCGAACAGTAGTCGATCGAATTCGGCTTGATGCAGGTGTAGGTATCCTGATATTCCCAGCAGCCACCGACATCCGCCAGCGTCACCACGACTCCCGATATCGTCTTGCTGGCCGTGCTATCCACGCAGGTCGAACTTTCCAACCGGCAATCGCCGGCGTACGCATACCCGCCGAGAACGAGCAGAATCGCCAGCACGTATCGGTGGACGTTT
>JAHKKL010000383.1 GCA_020027635.1 Gammaproteobacteria bacterium | reverse complement strand
GCTGCGCATTTCGCGGAACGTGACCGCTGATTTCGCGTCATCGTGACCGATGGCGGGATGCTGCATGGATTTGGATAAATATTACCTCAATCGGTCACGCTCGCCGTGAAACGGCGGTCACGCATTGGCGAAACGGCGGTCACGATGACGTGAAATCGGCGCTGCGGCAGGGTTATCCACGGCGCCGCCGGTCGGAGGTCGCCAAGTACAGGAGGCCGGCGGCGCGGTGGGTAACCCGGATTCGAAGTGCCGGCGGTCATGATTTGGCGCCCGAAGGTTTGCGCAACGACTCGCCGGCCAGCGCCAGTTTGTGCGCCGAGTGCAGCACCCGGTCCAGAATCGCATCGGCCAGCGTCGGATCATTCAGATATGCATGCCAGTGTTCCACCGGCAGTTGGCTCGTAATCACCGTCGAGCGCATACCGACGCGGTCATCGAGCACCTCCAGCAGATCATTGCGCTCCGCCTGATTGAGCGGTGCCAACCCCCAATCATCCAGAATCAGCAGATCCGTCTTCGCCAAACTGGAGAGGCGCTTGCCGAAGCTGCCATCGCCATGAGCGATGCGCAGTTCCTCGAAGAGCCGCGGCGTGCGCACATAGACCACCGACAGCCCCTGCCGACAGGCGGCGTTTCCCAGCGCACACGCCAGCCACGTCTTGCCGCAACCCGTCGCCCCCGTCAGGATCAGATTCTGGTGGGCACGAATCCACTGGCCACTGCCCAACTGGGCCATCAACGCCTTGTCGAGTTTGCGCCCGCCGCCGTAGCTCACATCCTCCAGGCAGGCCTGGCTGGACTTGAGTTTGGCCTCGCGTAGCAGTCGGACGATGCGGCGATTCTCGCGCCAGGTGTGCTCCCGATCCACCAGCATGGCGAAGCGTTCATCAAATGGCAGGCTCATGGTCGCCGCACTGGTCTGCTGCTCGGCAAAGGCCGTCGCCATGCCGGGCAAGCGCAACGCGTTCAGGGTTTGCAACGTCTGTTCCATCAACATTCTGTCTCCTTGGGTCAGTGGTAGTAATCCGGGCCACGCACGTTGGCGTGGCCCGGCAAAGCCAGCTCGGCTTGCGCCGGGCCGGTAACGGGTTGGCGATCCAGACCCTTCTCCAGAATCGACGCGACAGAGCGGTAGCGATGCGCACCGATGGCCAGAGCGCGGGTACAGGCGGCCTCCATACGATCTCGCCCAGCGGTGCGCGCCAGTCGCATCAAGCCCAGACAGGAGCGGTAGCCTTGCTCTGGATGCTGCTTCTCCATGAGCAGTCGCTTGACCAGTTCGCCGGTGGCGGGTCCGACCGACGCGGCCCAGTTCATCAGCCGACCGGGTGACCAGTCGGTGTGTGCCCGATGCGCCGCCGGCATGTGGTCGGCAATGGTGGAGTAGCCGCCTTTGCGGGGATTGCGCGGATGACTGGCGACCCGGCGACCTTTCGCCAGCACCTCGATCATGCTGCGGGTGATGCGCAGTTCGACCTCCTGGCGCACCAGCGCATGCGGCACGCTGTAATAGTGGCCGTCGTACTCGACGTGGTAGTCGATATTGACACCGGCGCGTTTCCAATCGGCTAGCACGAATCGCGTGGCGGGCAGCGCCCGCAGGTATGGCGCATCCAGTTGCTCGAAGGCGTCCGTCCGACAGCCGGGTAGTTTCTTGAACGGCCGGTTGTTCAGTGCCGGCAGGAGTTCGGCGACGGCGGCATCCAGTTCGGCCACCGAGAAGAACTGCCGGTGGCGTAGTCGCGCCATGATCCAGCGTTCGACGACCTGAACGCCGACCTCGACCTTGGCTTTGTCCTGTGGCTTTCTGGGCCGGGCCGGCAGAATCACGGTGCCGAAGTGGTGGGCGAACTCGGTGGTGGCGCGGTTGAGTTCCGGTTCGTAGCGGTTGGCCACGGTGACCAGGGCGCGGGGATTGTCCGGAACGATGAGTTCGGGCACGCCGCCGATGAAGCGCAGCGCCCGATCCAGTCCTGTGAGCCAATCCGCTTGCGTCTGCCCCGCCGTGGCACAGGCGAAGGTGTAGCTGGAGGCGCCGAGTACGGCGACGAAGATGCTGGCCGGCCGGATCTCGCCAGTGTCGGCGTCAATGATGGGTACGCTGGGACCGGCGTAGTCGGCGAACAGCTTCTCGCCGGCGCGGTGGGTCTGGCGCATAGAGCGCTTGAGCTTCCCCGCCCAGGCTTTATAGCGCGTGCAGAACGCGGTGTATTGGAAGGCGGCATCGCCCACGGCTGCCCGATACTCTTCCCAGAGCAGGGTGAGCGTCACCCCTTTGCGCTTGAGTTCCTGATGAACCCGCGCGTAGTCAGGTTCAACGAAGGCCGATGCTCGGGCCGAGGGCTGGCTGTAGAGCCGCCGCTCCAGTGCGCCATCGTCCAGGTCGTCGGGAAGCGGCCAGCCCAATCCGGCGTCCGCCGCCAGTTTCAGGTACTTGGCGACGACGCCCTTGGAAATGTTGAGCGCCCGAGCGATGGCTTCAAGGCTCAGGTCGGTGTTATGCCGGTATCGGAGTACGTCTCGTATCTTGCGCATGGATAGTCTGTCCTGAGGCATCCCCGCTCGCTTTCAAAAAAAGCGGCGAGGCTACCTTCAACTATCCACACAGCACACCGGCCATCGGTCACGATGAGCGCGAAATCGCGGTCACGCTTCCGTGAAACGCCGGTCACGCTTCGGCGAAATCACCGGTCACGATCACGCGAAATACGCAGCGTTGAAAAGCGTGCTGATTCATCCATCGTTTCAGCACGTTACAACGCATCATGCCTTACATTCCGCACAACGGTAGACGCATT
>JAHKKL010000070.1 GCA_020027635.1 Gammaproteobacteria bacterium | reverse complement strand
GGCGCTGTCCATCTGATCTGATAATTGGTGTCACTGAGGGGGAGATATCAAGAATGATCCTGATATTCTTTTGATGCGCCTGTGATTCAAACATTCCCTGTATTGAAACAGCCAGTTTAAAAATATTCACAGCTTCATCGACCAGTTCCACACACCCTGATTCTATGCGTGAAAAATCCAGGACATCTTCAACCAGTGCGAGCAAGGATGCAGATGCATCCTGTATTCTTTTTACTAACTGAACCTTCTGTGTTTCATCAACTACTTTGTCTATCAATCCACTAAAACCAATTATCGCATTAAGCGGTGTACGCAGTTCATGGCTTATATTTGCAAGAAACCGAGATTTCTCGATGCTTGCTGCCTCTGCCCTTTGCTTTTCATATTGAAGCCTTTTTAGCATGATGGCGACATACAAGGGAATGACAGACAACAATATCATGCATGTTACTGTCAACAAGATTTCATCCAACCAAAAAGGTGTTGTGATGACGATAAAAATAAAAGCAAGAAACGACATTAACGCGCATATGACTGTTTCTTTGTACCCATATCTGAAACCATTTCCCACTATTAACCATAGATATTCAGCAAAGAACGGTATCCCATATTTTCCAAAAGAATGCATTACTAGACTTATGACCAGAATATCTAGAGACATATGAATTGTGTGTCTCCAGCGACCACTTTCAGGATTAAGGAATACGTAAATCGATATTAATACTGAAAATACAATATACAGATACCCAATGACAAATATTGGGCTTCCGTAGTTATAACTTAATATTCCTGATTCAACGAGAATCACCGCGTAAACGACACCTGCAAAAACCAGAATAAGACGTAGTAACGACTGTTCTAGCTCTACATTTCCAGTGCCTGGTAGACGACCACTGAGTACTTTTTTGAAAAACATATTTAGAACACCTAACAACATTAATAATCTACTATTGCAGAATACGAGTTCCTGTTTTCATCTCTACACTTCGTACAACAACTAACACTGCCCCGAACTGACATCCGCCGCACTGGTAGCATGATCAGCCGTTCGCTATCACGTGTCCGAGCAGCGTCCTGACCTCCTGCATGGAGTGCTCCAGGTTCACCTCGATCTCGCGCATCTCGATAATCCCTTCGCTGCGTCCCGCGGCCCAGTTGGCACTGACCGCGCAGTGCGCGTAGCACAGGTCAAGTTCCCGGGCGAGGGCCGCTTCCGGCATGCCGGTCATGCCCACCATATCGCAGCCGTCGCGTTCCATGCGATCGATCTCCGCGGCCGTTTCCAGACGCGGGCCCTGGGTCGCACCGTAGGTACCGTGCGGGAGTATCTCGATGCCCGCCCTGGCGGCGGTCGCGATCAGTACGTCGCGCAGGTCTTCGCAGTAGGGACGCGTGAAATCGATGTGGGTGACGTGGGTGAGCTCCGTATCGAAGAAGGTATGCTCACGCGACCAGGTATAGTCGATGATCTGGTCGGGTATGGCTAGCTTCCGGGGCGGCATATCCTTGTTGATGCCGCCCACGGCGCACACGGCAATGATGCGCCTGGCACCGGTTTCCCTCAGAGCCCAGATATTCGCGCGGTAGTTCACCCGGTGCGGCGCGATGGTGTGCGCATCGCCATGGCGGGCGAGGAACACGACCTCTGTCCCGTCGAGTGCGCCGTAGGTCAGCGCCGCAGAAGGCTCGCCATAGGGCGTGTGCAGGGTCTCGCGCCGCGAGACCTCGAGGTTCTTCAGCGAAGTCAACCCGGTACCGCCGATGATCGCCAGATTGGCCATACCGTTACCCCTCCCCCGCCCCGGCATGCCGTTCGCCGAGGGTGAAGATGCCGTTTAGATTGCGCAAATAGCCCTTGTAGTCCATGCCGCAGCCGAACACATAGCGGTCCTCGACCACCAGTCCGACGAAATCCGCCGTCATGCCGGCCACGCGCCGGTCATGGTGTTTCTCGACCAGGACCGCGGTGTACACCCGCGCGGCGCCTGCGTCCCGGCAGTACCCGCTGATGGCTTTCAGGGTATGGCCTTCATCGAGGATGTCATCGACCAGCAGGACGGTGCGTCCCGGCAGGGAAAGATGCGGCTTGCACAGCCAGGCGATCTCCCGATCGCCTGTCGTCTTGCCGCGGTAGCGCGTGGCATGAAGGTAATCGGTCTCCAGCGGGAAGGCCAGGCGGGTCAGCAGGTGTCCGGTCGGGATGATGCCGCCATTCAGGACACAAAGCACGATCGGCAGCGTGCCGTCGAGCGCCGCCGTGATCTCACCCGCCATGCGGTCGAGGGCCGCGGTGACCGCCTCGGGGCCATGCAGCATGACGGCATCATCCCGGATTTGTCGGAGCGTTGCGTCTGTCAGCGTCATCGTCGTTTGTCCGTCCCTGTCATTCTGTCTTGCTCGCCTCATGGCGCGTCTTTGCAGCCATTGATAAAACACCGCGAGAGATATCCCCGCGCAGATCTAACCTCTGTTGGATCCGTCGCTCCGCTCCTTCGACTGCAGGGATGCAGGAGGTAGGGTAACGCAGGAGCAGTTGCCGGGACCCAACCTACACACTAAATACCCAGGTCCAGTTCCGGTTCCGGCTCGCAACCCGTGACCGCGACCACGGCCTGCTGCCAGCGCGGATCACGCCGTAGTTCCGCGAGTTCCGGAGCATGACGCCCGTGCAGACGCGCGATACGGGTGTGTGTCACCGGGTTGGTGTAATCCGCCAGCGCCTCGGCGATCCGCCCCGCCTGCTCGCGGGCATTACAAACCAGCACCATATCACAACCGGCCTCCAGGGAAATCCTCGCCCGGTCGCCGTAATCACCGGCGTAAGCGGCCGCCGCCATGCTCAGATCGTCGCTGAACACCAGCCCCTGGAAGCCCAGCCGCTTGCGCAGCACCTCCTGGATCCAGAACGGCGAGAAACCCGCCGGGTTGGTATCCACCGCCGCGTAAACGACGTGGGCCATCATCACCGCGGCCAGTCCGTAATGGATCATGCGCTCGAACGGCACCATGTCCCACTGCGCCATGTCCGCGTAGGACCGCGGATCGACCGGCAACTCCAGGTGCGAATCCGCCACCACGGCGCCGTGCCCGGGAAAGTGCTTGCCGGTCGCCGCCATACCCGCCTCGTGCATGCCGCCCTGGTAGGCGTGCGCGAGTTCCGCCACGATCTCCGGCCGCCGGTGTAGGGCGCGGTTGCCGATCACCGTGGAGACGCCGTGGTCGAGGTCCAGCACCGGTGCGAAGCTGATGTCCACGCCAACCGCGCGCAGCTCAGCGGCCATCAGCCAGCCGGTGAGCTGGGCGAGATGCCGTGCTCGCACCCGGTCGGTGTCATAGAGATCCCCCAGGCAGGCAAGCGGCGGCAGGCGGGTGAAGCCGTCGCGGAAACGCTGCACGCGCCCGCCCTCCTGGTCGACCGCCACCAGCACGTGTGGTTCGCGCGCGGCATGGATGGCGGCGATCAGCGCTCTTACCTGTTCGGGCGAGGCGTAGTTGCGCGCGAACAGGATGACCCCGCCGACGGCGGGATGCGCCAGCAGTTCGCGGTCTTCCGGCGTGAGTTCCAGGCCAGCGACGTCCAGCATCAGGGGGCCGAGTGTCATGTCTCTCCCGTCGCGGTTATCAGGCGTTTATCGAGCCGGTCGCGCAGGCGGTCGCCCAGCAGGTTGACCGACAGCACCACGGCGCAGATCGCGGCGCCGGGCGCCAGCACCAGGTGCGGCGCCACCAGCATGTAGCGCGTGCCGTCGCGGATCATGGCGCCCCAGGAGGCGCCCGGGGGCTGCACGCCGAGACCCAGGAACGACAGTCCAGCCTCCGCGATGACCACGGCCGCGACGCCAAACGTGGCCTCGATGATCAGCGGCGCGGCCATCAGCGGCAGCAGGTGCCGTATCATGATACGCACCCGGCCGCTGCCCAGGGACTCGGCCGCCATGACATGTTCCCGGTGCTTGAGCGAGAGCACCTGCGCGCGCGACAGGCGAGCATAACCGACCCAGCCGACGACGGCGAGCGCCATCACGACGTTGTCGATGCCGGGACCGAGCAGGCCGGCGAGCGCGATGGCCAGCAGGATGCCCGGGAAGGCGAGGAAGATGTCGATGACCTGGACGATCACCCGGTCCCACAGCCCCCCCCAATAGGCGCTGACGGTTCCGACCGCGGTACCGAGCAGCGCCGACAGGCTCACCACCCAGACGGCCACGAGGAAGGAGGTGCGCGCGCCCACCAGCAGGCGCTCGCCGATGTCGCGCCCGAGGTCGTCGTAGCCGAGCCACGCACCCGGCCCGGGCGGCGTGAGGATGTGCTCCAGGTGGATGAGGTTGGGCGTGAGCGGCAGAATCCAGACGCTGATGGCCAGCAGCCCCCAAAGCGCCAGCACACCCGCCGGAAACCAGACCCGCATCACCCACCGCCTCCCAGGCGGATGCGCGGATCGGCCCAGGCATAGGCGATATCCGTCAGCAGGTTCACCAGCACGTAGCCGACGCTGATCAGCAGCACGCAGGCCTGCACCACCGGGTAGTCGCGCGACTGGATCGCCTCGATGGTGAGCAGCCCGATGCCCGGCCAGGAAAACACCGTTTCCGTGATCACCGCGCCGCCCAGCAGGGCGCCGAGCTGCAGTCCCAGCAGGGTGATGACCGGCAGCAGCGCATTGCGCAGGCCGTGATGGAAAATCACCCGGTGCGGCGGCAGTCCCTTCGCCCGGGCCGTGCGGATGTAATCCTCGCCCAGCACCTCGAGCATGCTGCTGCGCACCATGCGCGAGAGCACCGCCGCGAGCCCGGTGGACAGCGTCAGGGCCGGTAGGACCACCGAACCGACGCCCTCGCGCCCGCTCACCGGAAACCAGCCGAGCCACAGCGAGAACACCAGGATGAGCAGCGGCCCCAGCCAGAAGTTGGGGATGGAAACACCGAGCATGGAAAACGTCATGGCGCCGTCGTCCCACGGGCTCCCGCGGCGCACGGCGGCGAACACGCCGAGCGGCAGGGCCATCGCCAGCGTAACAGCGAGCGTCACGCCGGCGAGCAGCAGGGTCGCGGGCAGGCGCTCCAGCAGCAGGTCGGTGACCGAGCGGCGCGACTGCAGCGAGGTCCCCAGGTCGAGCTGCAGCAGGCCGTGAAGATAATGCGTGAACTGGAGCATGACCGGCTGGTCCAGCCCGAGGGCGACACGCAGGGCCTCCCGGTCCGTCGCGGATGCGGCCTCGCCCAGCATGATCTCGACCGGATCGCCGGGAATCAGGTGGATCAGCAGGAACACGATGCTGATCACCCCGAACACGACCAGTACGGCCCCGGCCAGGCGCTGTGTAAGGTAGCTGAGCATGCGTGTCGGTCGTGAGGCGGGCGCGGGTCGGAACGGGTCTGTTGTATGATGCGGTTATCGGACCGGGCCAACCATAGACAAACATTTTCCCCCAGGCAAGCGAAAATCTGACGATGAACGGCTTCCTGTCTATCGTGCTGCTGGCGGCTCTCGGTTACGGGGCCTTCGCCGGTTTCATCTACCTCATGCAGCCGCGGCAGCGCGCCGCGGAAGTGACGTTATCCGCAATCCCGAACCGCCTCGTTACGCATAGCAGCGCTGATCGCGGCCACTGCCGCGGCCGATCCGGGTTGCCTTGCATCACATCAGTCTTCATTGCGTCGCTCACGCTCAGCCACCACCCGGTAGAAAGCGGGCATGAACTGGCTCGAGGGTAGCCAAGAGAGCCCCTTTCCGAGAAGATTTGACAGTAGGACCAATAAAGCCAGTACAGGAACTACCGGCAACAGCCATCGCCGCCGAACAAGGATCTGTTCGGCGGCATCGGCGAGAGACAGGCAACACATGAGCGCTGCCGTTTCGACGGGCTTCAGCACAGGTTTGAGTTCCAGCACTCTGAATCCCTTCACACCGAGATAAGCACTCATGGCATGGGCGGTGAACCGCTGGAAGTCGTGAGGCGCATCATGAATGGGATAGATGAAAGGCATCCAGAGCACCAGCCTTCCACCTACGCGAAGGACCCGTGCGATCTCGGAGAGTGCGATCTCCGGACCTTCGACGTGCTCCAGTACATCTTTGAGGATGACGGCATCCAGACCAGCGTCTGAAAACGGTAAGGTCCGGGCGTCGCCGAACACATCCGGCCTCGTTCCGTACATTCCCAAGGCCGTGCTCGGATAATCCAGCCCAACGTACTCCGCATTCCCGGAAAGCCGGCTGGCAAGATGCCTATTGGCGCAGCCGATGTCCAACACACGCCCCCGCAAGGATGCCAACGCGGCATCGAGATCCCGCCCTTCGCCGCTGATCGCCAGCAGCCACTGCGGATGCAGCGGCCACATGCGGACACGGGAGATCAAACGTCGAACGGTCTTGGCACGCACCTAATGGTTGCCCTTGCGCGAAGTCATCACGATGATCCGCTTCGATATCTGTCCAATCAGATCCACGAACGGCGGCATTCCTCGGCGATGTGCATGTGACTCGTCAACCGCTACGTTAGCCATTCGAAGACGCGGTGAACAGGGAGCACCCACCATGGTGAATGCAGGCAGCCACGGCGTGTGCGTCAACGGAGCATAATCTACAAATTTCGTGAGCATCAACGGTATGATACGGTGATCGAACCGACAAACCATAGACAAACATTTCCTTGCAGGCAAGCAAAACCCTGGTGATGAACGGCCTCCTGACTCTCGTGTTGCTGGCGGCTCTCGGTTACGGGACCTTCGCCGGCTTCGTCTATGTCATGCAGTCGCGGCTCATCTACTACCCGGACACGCCGACGCGCGCGTTGACGGCCACCCCGTCCGCCGTCGGCTTGGAGTATGAAGCCGTCACGCTGCAAACCGACGACGGCCTGCGCCTCAGCGGCTGGTTCATCCCGCATCCGGCGGCGCGCGCCACCCTGCTCTTCTTCCACGGCAATGCCGGCAACATCTCGCACCGGCTCGAATCGATCCGGCTGTTTCACGAACTCGGGCTCGCGGTGTTCATCATCGACTATCGCGGCTACGGCCAGAGCGAAGGCAAACCCACGGAAGACGGCACCTACCGCGATGCCGCCGCGGCCTGGCGCCATCTCATCGGTGAGCGGCACATCGCCCCGCACGCGATCGTCGTCTTCGGCCGCTCGCTTGGCGCCGCCATCGCCGCGGAACTCGCGAGCCACACCCAGCCCGGCGCGCTGATCATCGAATCGGCCTTCACCTCGGCGCCGAACATGGCGGCGCAACTCTACCCCTGGCTGCCGGTGCGCTGGATGAGCCGCTACCGCTATGACACGCAAAGTTTTCTGGAGGCCATCACCTGCCCGCTGCTGGTGATCCACAGCCGCGAGGATGACCTCATCCCCTATGCGCAGGGCAAGCAGTTGTTCGCGCACGCGCGCGCGCCGAAGCAGTTCCTGGAACTGCACGGCGGACACGGCGACGGCTTCCTGGTCAGCCGGGAGATCTATGTGCAGGGGGTTGATGATTTCCTGGAGAGGTATGTCGGGACTGCGGGATCAAGCACTCAGAACAATTGAATGAGCCTGCTTCAGCAGGCAATCGCGTTTCAAATATCCTTCAAGTATTCTGACCCCTTGTTCTCCTTTGACCCGAGCTGCTCGTCCACCCGCAG
>JAHKKL010000382.1 GCA_020027635.1 Gammaproteobacteria bacterium | reverse complement strand
CCCCTACTCCTTCCAGGGGCACGGCAAGAGCTGCCTGCCCTATGTGTTCGAGCTGGCGGGCAAATACGGCATCAAGGTCATCGCCATGGAAGTGACCCATGACATGCACGTGCGCGAGATCCAGGAAGCCCTCGAGTTAACGGGAAACCCGACCGGGGTGCTGCTGCAGATCGGCACCCGCAATACCCAGAACTTCGAACTGCTCAAGGCGGTAGGCCGCCAGCGTGATTTCCCCGTGCTGCTGAAACGCGGCTTCGGCATCACGCTGGAGGAATCCCTCAACGCGGCCGAATACCTGGCCAGCGAAGGCAACCGGCGCGTCGTGTTCGGATTACGGGGCATGAAGACCAACATGGGCGACCCGCATCGCAACTTCGTCGACTTCTCCCACGTGCCGGCCGTCAAACGCCTGACCCGCATGCCCGTGTGCATCGACCCCTCGCATTCCGTGGGCAGCCGCGATGCCTCGCCGGAAGGCATACTGGATGTGTTCCACGTGACCGCCCAGGGAGTGATCGCCGGCGCCAACATGATACTCGTCGATTTCCACCCCGTGCCGAGCAAGGCGCTGGTGGATGGTCCGCAGGCGCTGCATTTGGATGAACTCGACTATTTCCTCGAGGATGTCCGGCTGGCGCGCGAGGCTTACGAGAAACGCGCGGTTCTGGCCAGGAAACACCGCAACCAGCAGAAGGCATCGGCCGCCTGATTCCGGGCGACTCAGGATAACAGGACAGCCGTGATGACATCGATAAAACCGCTTGTCGCAGTAACCGTCATCTCCGCGGCCGTATTTTTTTCAGCCGGGACGCTCGCCGCCGGTGACATGACCGTCAAGATCACGCCCGAGATCGCCTCTGTCGAGGTGACGCACAACGGGAAGAAAATCACCATCCTGCGCAACCAGGACGAAAATCACACGGTCAATCCGGATTTTGCCAAGACCTCGCGCAAGTGTCCGCCGTTCTGCGTACAACCCTACCGTCTGGCGCCCGGTATCGAGACGATCGGCGAAATCGAGGTCCTCGACTATCTCTCGCGCATGAGCAAGGGAGACGGTTCGATCCTGGTGATCGATTCACGCACTCCAGACTGGGTGAGGAAAGGCACCATCCCGGGTTCGGTCAATATCCCCTGGACCCGTCTGAATCCGGCCCAGGGTGCCGATCCGATGGCCATTGTCGAAATCCTGGAAAACAGATTCGGCGCCGTGCAGCAGGAAGGCTTGTGGGACTTCAGCAATGCCAGGACCCTCGTGCTGTTCTGCAATGGCATCTGGTGCGGCCAGTCGCCAAACAACATCCAGACCCTGCTCAGATTCGGTTATCCCGCCGAGAAAATCAAATGGTACCGCGGGGGCATGCAGGATTGGGAAATTCTCGGTCTGACCACGGTGGCGGGTGAATAAAGCCGCCGGAAGCCTGCGTGTCGACATGAAACAACACCTGGAAAGTTCCGCGGCGCCTGCACTGCTGTTTGCCCTGATGCTCGCCGCCGCTCCGTCCACCGGCGAGGAGGTCTCCCGGGAAGTGCAGACGCCCTATACCGAGCAGAAGGTGGTGTTCGATTTCTATTTCGACAATCCGGAGAAAATCAATTCCGCGCTGTACTGGATCCGCTCGCTCATGAACCCGCTCCTGGACACCCCATATGACATGGCCCCCGAACAACTGGATATCAAAGTCGTGCTCCACGGCACGGAGATCGTGACGCTGGCGCGCAAGAACGAGGAAAAGTACCGTGACGCCGTCGAGCGCATGCGCTACTACGCGAGCCTGGGCGTGCAGTTCAAGGTGTGCGGCCTGGCGGCGCAAGACTACGGTTACCAGGCGGATGCATTCCATGAATTCGTCGAGGTCGTGCCCTCGGCCATCACGGAACTCGCCCACTGGCAGCTGCAGGGCTATGCCCTGATCACCCCCGTGGTGATGGAAAAACACTTCTCCATCGAGGAGATCCGCTAAGCTCCGCGGCGACTTCACCCGTTACGCAAGGATGCCTGGTCGACGACGGGCTTCAGCACCGGACATCTCATCATCACCATCAGTCTGTTACCGCGTTGACACTCTCCCGGTTAAGGGCTAGATTCCGGTCACAAACGAAGCTTGTCCCTGCTTGTGGATCACCGGTTGTGGATCACCGGCACTAAACCGGATGTGGGCCGACTCGGGACCATCAGGCCGTCTTGCCCTATGCCGCCAACACCACCCGCCAACCCACCGCTCACTCAGGATACGCTGGAGACCCTGCTGGAGCGCCATGGACGCGATGCCACCCGGCTGGTGCAGATCCTGCGCGAGGTTCAGGAACTCAACGGCTGGATCCCGCCCGCGGCGCTGACCGCTCTGGCCCGCAGCCTCGACATGCCGCGCGCGCGGGTGGAGGGAGTGGCGGGGTTTTACAGTTTTCTTCACCTGCGGCCGGTGGGCCGCTACCGGGTGCTGTTCTCCAACAACATCACCGACCGCATGAGCGGCAACCAGGACCTGCTGGAATACCTTTGCGCCAAGCTCTGGGTGGAGCGGGGACACATGTCCGAGGAGGGTCTGGTCTCCATCGACTTCACCTCCTGTACCGGCCTCTGTGACCAGGGGCCCGGTCTGCTGGTCAACGGCCGCGCCATCCCGCGCATCACCCGGGAGCGCCTGGACGAGATTGCCGGTCTGATCCTGGAACAACGGCCGCTGGAAAATTGGCCCGTGGAACTGTTCACCATCGAGGACAACATCCGGCGGGCGGACATCCTCCTGGGCCATACGCTGCAACCGGGCGATGCGCTGCGTGCGGCCATCGAACGCGGTACCCGGGCGGAACCGGCGGC
>JAHKKL010000069.1 GCA_020027635.1 Gammaproteobacteria bacterium | reverse complement strand
GACTCGTGATGGTCCTAGTTTGTGCCATCGAGCCGTATGACGCCGTCCCAGTCACCGGCAGGCGGGTCCTGCCGATGGCGCAGGGAGAGGTCCAGATAAAAGCGTGACACGCCATCGTTCTCACGGGTATTCACCAGACGCGTGAACAACTCGATGGCAGTTTTCCAGTCTGCCTGCCGGAATGCCGTGAGAGCTTCGGCGAACAGGCCGTGCCATTGCGTGATGGCCTGTTCCTCGACGGATTCCCGCCGTCCGGCAAGCTCATCCCGGACCGCGTGGCATGACTCGTGATGGTCTTAGTTTGTGCCGTCGAGCCGTATGACGCCGTCCCAGCCACCGGCTGGGGGAGCCTGTCGATGGCGCCGGGAGAGATTCAGATAAAAGCGCGCCACGCCATCGTCCTCGCGGGTTTCCACCAGGTGCGTGAACCGCTCGATGGCGGTTTTCCAGTCCGCCTGCCGGAACGCCATGAGTCCTTCGGCGAACAGGCCGTGCCATTCCGTGATGGCCTCCGGGTCGAGAGCTTCCCGCCCTCCGATGAACTCGTGAATCACCAGGGGGCGCGTCTTGCCACGCAGCAGAAAGGTCCCGACCTCACGGGTCAGAAAGCCATCGACGCCGTCCAGGACGTGCTCTGACAGCAGTACCCGCGTTCCGAGCACCTTGTTCAGTTCCTGTATCCGGTTGGCGGAATTCACGATGTCACCCACCGCGCGGTATTCGTAATGATCGATCGCGCCGATGCTCCCCAGCAGGATTTCCCCGCTGTGCAGACCGAGCCGCGTGGCGCGAACCCGTGGTGTATCCCCTGGACCCAGGCGATTGAGGGTTTCGTCGATTTGCCGGGCCGCCTCCAGGGCGTTGCGGCGCATGGCAGATTCCGGTGCGGGTGACGCCCAGATGGCCAGCATGGCGTCGCCGACGATATCCGAGATGATGCCCTCATGCTGTCTGACCGGCGTGAACAGCGACTCGTAATAGCGGTTCATCAGTTCGGCCAGCGCATCCGGCGCCAGGTCTTCCGACAGGCGGGTGTAGTGTTCGGCATCCGAATACAGGCAGGTGCCGTACATCAACTGCCCTTCCGCCCGACCACCGGCCATCTCGCTCGCCAGCCGGTCGACGACCGGGGAGGGCAGGTAATAGCCGAAGGCGGTGCGGATGTGTTCGCGCTCGCGGCGTACCTCCAGGTAATGCCAGAGCGTCGCGCTGAACAGAGCGAGCGGCGCCTGCAGGAACAGCGGCACCAGCAGGGGCGGCCAGAGGGCGAAATGACTGAACATGACATGGCCTGCGCCAAGGTAGAGACCGGCAAGTCCCGCCGTGGCGGCGACGGCGGGAAGAACCGGCAACAGGCGGGCGACGGCGCCGATGAGGAGACCCCAGACAAATAACAGGAGGAAACCGGCCGCCCTGGGCAGGGGCGTGACCGGCAGGTTCTCCAGCAGATTGGCGAACGCCGTGGCGGCGATTTCAACGCCGCTCAGATGCACGCCGTTTTTTTGTGAAAACACCGTATAAAATTCATCCAGCCGCTCCGGCTGCAGGCGCTCCGAGTAGCCCACGAAAACCGCCTTGCCGTGCAGGTCGACGGGCATCCGCGGTTGCACCGAACCGCCGTCCGGCCGCAATACGCGGACATAGGGAAGCGTGGTTATCGATTGAGGCGGGCCGTAAAAGTTGAGGTAGCGGCTGTCCCCGCCGTCGTACATGCCGATAAGCGCGCGCAGCAGGCGCCCCTGCCTCGCGCTGAGATGTCGTTGCGCTTCGTCGGCCAGCGCCTCCGTCAGACGCCGGGCCAGCATCGGATCTTCCCGGAAAACGCTCCGCAGCGCCTGCAGGGAAGCGACGCTACCGTGTCCGGCAAAAAGGTCACGCGCGGTTCCGGCGAGCGGCTGCTTGCCGGTGTGTACGTTTTGCTTGATCAGCTTCAGCAGATCGGGATACACCGTCGCCGCATGGAGTTGGAGTGCGACCAGCGGCAGGGTCGGCAGGTCACCGGTGGCCGGGGTGAAGGTCCAGAACTGACTGACCTTGACGGGGAAAACCGGTAACGGGAAGGGGGCGAGCGCCAGCGCCGATGGCGCGATCGGCGAGACGGGGGGTATCAGTCGCTGGACGATCAGTTCACCGGAGGTATTTCCGGCTGGCGTGGACATCTCCTTTTTGGTGTAGGCAAACAGGACGACATTGCCCGCCTTCCCGATGGCCGAGGCGAGCGCCGCGTCTTCCCGGGGGTCGCGCGCTTCCGCGAAAAAGATGTCGAGTACGATCACCGACGCGCCGGCCTCGACGAGCCTGTCGATCAACTGTGCGTGATACGCGCGCGGCCACTTGTCCGGCTCGCCGGGCAAGCCGAGCGTGTCGGCGGACGGCTTGTCGATGGCGACCACGACCACATCGGACGGAGGAGTGCGCGGCCCGCGCAGGGTGAACAGCCAGTCGAGTCCGGCCTTCTCCTCGAGATCGAGAACGAACGGGATGAGGCTCGCCAGAATTCCCAGGAGGCCAGTGAATAGTCCCAGCAGGATGGCCTTCGCCGGTTTGTGCATGGAGGCGTGGGTCGATTTTCTGGCTGAATGAGAGGTTACTATTCTATGCCATGGACTTCACCGGCGAACAGCGGTGCGGCGAGGGGCCGGAGGCAGGATGCCCGGGCGGGACTCGCCGTGAATCCGCACCGCACAGGCACTCGCCGGCCCATCCCCGCGGCCAACGATCCTGACTGCTCCTCCTGCCCGATAGGGTGTAGTACCTGTACGTGCGTCGCCGGTAGGCGCAGCCTCAGGATGCGATCCCTGAATATCAGCCGGATTAATCTTCCTGGCGACGCAGGGTTTGATACATATCAATGAGGACTTCTTCCGGTTGGCTGCTGCTGCTCGCAAACACCATGCGCACCAGGTCCTGCAGGCAGCCTGCCTCCATCTTGCGCATGATCTTCGATCGATGGATCTCGACGGTTCGGCTGCTCAATCCCAGACGCTCCGCGAGTTCCCGGTTCGAGACGCCGCTTACGAGGAATTTCATCACTTCCCGTTCGCGGGGCGTCAGCAGCTCATAGCGTTTCTCCATGCTGTCGCGCTGCCTGCGTTCCCCCTCCTCGGCGTTCACCAGCAACAAGGCTTCCTCGACGCTCTTCAGAAGCTGCTTGTTGGTGAACGGTTTTTCGATGAAGTCTATCGCGCCACCCTTGATCGCCAGCACGGATTTTTCAATGTCCCCATGTCCACTGATGAAAATGGTCTTCAGGCCGATACCGCGTTTCCTGAGTTCAGCCTGCAATTCCAGACCGGACATGTTTCCGATGAGCAGGTCGAGGATGAGAACGCCTGTGGTCTCCCCGCTTACCGCGGCAAGCAGGGACTTGGCGGAGGTAAATGGCGTGACCACATATTCCGCGTTCTCAAACAGGAGAGTCAGTGCATGACACACTCCCGGGTCATCATCGACAATGTAAACGCTACGACACCGCTGCCCGGCCGATCGCAATTGTCTGAAGCCCATTGGTGTTTCTTTATACGTTCGGGTATTCATGCCGCCATCCCATCCTCGACTTGCCAGTGGTGTAGGGCCATCCCTGGCAGTCATCCCTGACGACTTCTACCTTGAAGAAATGGCTGGTCCGGCGCTTCCTCGCCTATAAACAGGATAAGAAACTCCCGTCGGTACTCCCATGAACTATTCACGCGCAATTTGTGAAATATTCACGTATTCGCGAGTGAATATTTCCTTCACGCCGTTGATGGTGCGGGCGTCACATCCCGCGGGCGGTGGCGTATTCGTAGCGGGGAATCCGGCGGTTCGGCGGTTGCATGCGGTGTCGTCCGGAATCGACGGGTGGGCCAGGTCCGGCGTTTGTGCCGTAACCCGCCGGATGTGCCGTCAGGCACTCGTTGAAAATCGCGTTTTGGCGAGGCGTCCAGCAAGGGCGTACTGGAGCGGCGATCTCTCGGCGCCGAACTGAGGAATGTCTTCGGGGGTTGTACAGGGCTCCGGCCGTGCGTGGCTACGGCCTGGCTGTATCGCGGCGCGCCTCAGCCCGATCCATTGACGCGGGCAAGCCAGTCGAGCAGGTCCTGCGGCGTGCGGATCATGCCCTCGGCATGCCATTCATGCGGCCGGTCCTGCTCCTGGAAATAGCCGAACAGCGCTACCAGCGTGCGCATCCCGGCGTTCCTGCCGGCTTCGATATCACGCTGCGCGTCGCCGACATAGACGCATTGCTCCGGGTTGCTGCCGGCCCGCTCGCAGGCATGGAGCATCGGGGCCGGGTGCGGCTTGCGCGTCTCCAGGGTATCCCCGCTGACAACGCAGGCGGCGCGCTCGAAGAGACCCAGGTCCCTCAGCAGGGGTTCAGTCAGCCAGCCAGGCTTGTTGGTGACCACGCCCCAGTTGTAGCCCAGAAGCTCCAGTTGATCGAGTAATTCGCCCATACCGGGGAAGGGCCGCGTCTTGCGGGATATATTGTCGCGGTAGAGCGCCAGCAGGCGCCGGCGCAACGGCTGGAAATCCGGGTGGGATTCATCCAGTGCGAATCCGCGCCGGATCAGCGCCATGCCGCCGTGGGAAACGACTCCCCGGATTTCCTCAAAGGGGAGCGGCGGGCGGTGATTCTCGGCCAGTACGGCATTGAGTGCGTCGGCGAGGTCCGGGGCGGTATCGAGCAGCGTGCCATCCAGGTCGAACAGCACGGTTCGGATGTTGCGCATCGCTTGACTGGCCCGGTCAGTTCTGTTCGAAGCAGGCGAGATAATTGACGGAGACGTCCATGCCGAGGCGGTACTCGCGCGTCAGGGGATTGTAGCTCATGCCCGTCAGCTCGGTGAGCTGCAGACCGGCGTGGCGCGCCCAGGCTTCCATTTCCGAGGGCCGGATGAACTTGCCGTATTCGTGGGTGCCACGGGGCAGGAGTTTCAGCAGATATTCCGCACCGAGCACCGCGAAGAGGTAGGCCTTGGGATTGCGGTTGATGGTGGACAGGAAGATCCGGCCGTCCTGCCTGATCAGTCTGGCGCAGGCCGCGATGACCGCCGCCGGGTCGGGAACGTGTTCCAGCATTTCCAGACAGGTGACGACATCGAAGCCGCCGGGCTGCTCCTCGGCCAGCTGTTCCGGCGTGGCCTGCCGGTAGTCGATTTCGAGATTCGATTCGAGCCGGTGGAGCTGGGCGACGTTGAGCGGCGCCCTCCCCATGTCGATGCCCGTGACCTCGGCGCCGCGCCGTGCCATGGCCTCGCTCAGTAAACCGCCGCCGCAGCCGACATCGAGGACGCGTTTTCCCCGCAGATTTACCCGCCTGTCGATATAGTCGAGGCGCAGGGGATTGATGTCATGCAGGGGCTTGAACTCGCTGTTCGGGTCCCACCAGCGCGCTGCCAGTTTCTCGAACTTGGCGATTTCTTCGTGGTCGACGTTGGGAATCTTCTCGGGCATCATCGGGTATGGAGTCAGTTGTCCGTCGTGCGGATACGGGCCTGCCAGTCTCGCGCCCTGTGCAGGATCTCATGAATGTCCAGCGTTGTCAGTTGACGCTCCTTCAGCAGGTGCTGGCCCGCGACCCATACATCGGTCACCTGATCACGACCGCAGGCATAGACCAGTTGCGAAACCGGCTCATAAAGCGGCTGTGTTTCGATGGTATCGAGGCGTATGGCGGCCATGTCCGCCCATTTGCCGGGGGTCAGTGAACCGGTTTGCTCACCCAGTCCCAGCGCCGTGGCGCCGTTCAGTGTCGCCATTCTCAATACCGCGTGCGCGGGCAACGCGCTGGCATCCCCGCTGACGAGCTTGCCCAGCAGGGCGGCCGTGCGCATCTCCCCGATCATATCCAGATCATTGTTGCTGGCAGGGCCATCCGTGCCGAGCGCGATGTTTACCCCGGCCCCGGCCAGTTCCGCCACCGGGCAGAAGCCGCTGGCCAGTTTCATGTTCGATTCCGGGCAATGCACGATGTGAGCGCCGCTGCCGGCATAACCGCGGATTTCCTCCGGCGCCAACTGGGTCATGTGTACGGCCATCAGGGCGGGTGATACCAGGCCGAGTTCCTGCAGCCGCGAGAGCGGTCGCACGCCGGTCAATTCCACGGCCGTGCGGATCTCTTCCACGGTTTCATGGACGTGCATGTGTATGCCGATGTCCAGTTCGTCGGCGAGCACGCGGACGCGTTCCAGCGGACCGTCGGATACCGTGTAGGGCGCATGCGGGGCGAACGCCGTGCGGATCAACGGGTCCCCGCGGTAATGATCGTGTACCGCCAGTCCCTTGGAGATGTACTCGTCGGCATCCTGCGCCCAGACTGTCGGGAAATCGATCACGATGAGTCCGACGCAGGCGCGCATGCCGCAATGCGCCGCGGCGCGCGCGGTCACGTCCGGGAAAAAATACATGTCGTTGAAGCAGGTCGTACCGCCGCGCAGCATCTCGGCCATGGCGAGGCGGCTGCCGTCGTGGACGAATTCCTCGTTGACCCAGCGCGATTCCGCCGGCCAGATATGGTTGTTCAGCCATTCGTTCAGCGGCAGATCATCCGCGAGCCCGCGCAGCAGGGTCATGGCGGCATGGGTATGGGCATTGACCAGGCCCGGGATCAGCAGATGCCGGTCGAGATCGTGCTCGACACCGGCAGTGTACCTCAGGCGCGCCTGGTCGGTCGGCAGGATGCCGAGGATCCGTCCTTCATGAACGGCGAGGCTGTGGTGCTGGTAGACGCGGTCGTCGGGTTCTACCGGGACGATCCAGCGGGCATGGATAAGGGTGTCGATAGTCTGCATGCAACGGATTCGCGTGATTCATGCTCGCCAATAAAAAACCCACCACCCCGCGAGAGGTGGTGGGTTTGAGGGGTGTTGACGCTGCCTTGTTACTTCGCCTTTTCTACGCCAACGCTGATTTCTACACGGCGGTTCTCGGCGCGGCCTTCGGCGGTCGAGTTGGACGCGACCGGCTCGGCTTCACCCATGCCCTTGACGTCGATGATGCCGGGGTCTATGCCTTCACTGACCATGTAGTCCTTGACGGCATTGGCGCGGCGCACGGACAACTGCTGGTTGTATTCATCCGTACCGACGCTGTCCGTGTAGCCGACGACATTGATGTCGACCACCTTGGCCTTGCTGGATTTGATATCCGCATCGATCCCATGGATAGCCTCTTTGCCTGCGGGCTTGAGTACTGACTTGTCGAAGTCAAACAGGGCGGTAGCCGAAACGGTGTGCTTCTCATACGCAGGAACGGGCGGTGGGGGAGGCGCGGCCGGTGCTTCTGCCGTTTCCGGGAACAGTTCCGGATTGCATTCCTTGGTCGCCAGTTCCTTGGACCATTCCGAGGTCATGACGCAACGGCCCTGACTGTCGGTGATGTAATGCATGGTGCTGTCACCGACGTAGGCCGCATTCGTCGCGCCACCTTCGTGAGCCATCGCCATGCCGGCCATCAATACCGACGAGGCGGCCACACCCAGCATCGTTGTAAGACAGATTTTGCTCATTGATGAGAGCCGGTTGTGCCTGCTGGACCAGCGTCGTCTGCCCTTTGAGGAATGCTATCAGTATCCGGCCGATGCTGCCGCGGTTGCCAGGGCGATCCGTGACATGGTCGTACGCGGTGCGCCGGCCATCGGCATTGCCGCGGCCTACGCGGTGGTGCTGGCCGCGCGCGACCGTTACGCGGAATCCCCGCAGGGGTGGCGCGGCCTGCTCGCGGAGGATATCCGGGTGCTGGCGGCGGCGCGCCCGACGGCAGTCAATCTCTCATGGGCGCTGCGGCGCATGGAGCGGCGCAGTGCCACGATTGCCGGGGATCCGGTCGGCGAATTGCTGGATGAAGCGCGCCGTATTCATACGGAAGACCTCGCGGCAAACCGCCGCATGGGGGAGCACGGCGCCGGACTCATCCGTGCCGGGGATTCCGTGCTCACGCATTGCAATACCGGTTCGCTCGCGACCGGCGGTTATGGAACGGCGCTCGGCGTTATCCGCAGCGCCTGGCGGGCAGGCAGGCTGAACCGTGTCTTTGCCGGTGAGACGCGCCCCTGGCTGCAGGGTGCCCGCCTGACGGCTTGGGAACTG
>JAHKKL010000381.1 GCA_020027635.1 Gammaproteobacteria bacterium | reverse complement strand
ATGCCGTAGAAATCGCTCAGGATAAAGACCAGACCCCCCGGGCGCGCCACGCGCCGCAGCCGCCGCAGCGCCTCGGTCAGCCGGCCGGGTTGCTCCGGCTGGCGCATCCCCGCCGCGGGGTCGGTCGCGCCGACCAGGGCGCGGATCAGTCGCAGCACGCCGCGCAGGCCGCCCAGGGGCCTCAGCTCCTGGTGGTTGCCGTTGAAGAGCAAGGCCCCGATGCGGTCATGATGGCGCACCGCTGCCCAGCCGATCAGCGCGGCGGCGCGCGCCGCGACGACCGACTTGAAGGCGCCGCGCGTGCCGAAAAACATGCCGGGGTTGAGATCGACCATGACCACCACGGGGCGTTCGCGCTCTTCCGTGTAGAGCTTGACGTGCGGGTCGCCGGCGCGAGCCGTCACGCGCCAGTCCATGTTGCGGATATCGTCGCCCGCCTGGTAGCCGCGCGATTCGAGGTAATCCATGCCGCGGCCGCGAAAGCGCGAGGCATGCGCGCCGGCGCTGGTGCCGAGCGCCGGCCGGCGGCAGCCCAAGCGCAGGTCGCGCGAGGCGAGCCGCAACCGGATCAGCTCTTCGGCCGTGACGCGGACCCCCGCAACCGGCGCTCCGCCCGCCGCCGGTGTTCCGGCACCGGCGGCGCCCCGGCGAAACAGCGTGCGCAGCGGCTTCATGTCAGGTCACCGGTACGCGCTGCAGCAGTTCGCGAATGAACACATCGGAGCTGATGCCCTCGGCTTCGGCCTCGAAGGACAGCAGGATGCGATGGCGCAGAGTTTCATAGGCGACGGCCTGGATGTCCTCGGGCGAAACGTACTCGCGGCCTCTCAGCCAGGCATGGGCGCGCGCGCACCGGTCGAGTGCGATGGTGCCGCGCGGACTCGCGCCGTAGCTCACCCAGCGCCTGAGGTCATCGCCGTAGGGCGCGGGATCGCGCGAGGCGAGCGTCAACTGCACCAGGTATTCCTCGACGGCCGGCGCCATGTGCAGCGCGAGCACTTCGCGTTGCGCGGTGAACACCTGCTCCTGGGTCAGCAGGACATCGGGGCGCGCGCCCTCGTGCCGGGACGCGAAGGCCTGCCGGCGCGCGAGTTCGAGTATGCGCTTTTCCGTGCCGGCCCCCGGATACCCCACCCGCACGTACATCAGGAAGCGGTCGAGCTGCGCCTCGGGCAAGGGATAGGTGCCTTCATGCTCGATCGGATTCTGGGTCGCCATCACCAGGAACAGGCCCGGCAGGCGGTAGGTCACCTGCCCCACCGTGATCTGGCGTTCGCCCATCGCCTCCAGCAGCGCGGACTGCACCTTGGCCGGCGCCCGGTTGATCTCGTCGGCCAGCACCAGGTTGTGGAAGATCGGCCCGCGCTGGAAGATGAACTCGCCGGTCTGCGGGCGATACACCTCGGTGCCGGTCAGGTCGCCGGGCAGCAGATCCGGCGTGAACTGCAGGCGGTGGAAATCGCCCTGGATGCGGCTCGCCAGTTCCTTGATCGCGGTGGTCTTCGCCAGGCCCGGCGCCCCTTCCACCAGCAGATGGCCGTCGGCCAGCAGGGCGATCAGCAGGTGCTCGACGAGTTGCGGCTGACCGATGATCCGGTCCTCCAGCTCGCTTCTGAGGCGTTCGAACGCCGCCTGGGCCGTGCTGCCCGGACGGTTCTGAGATTGTGTTGCGGTGGCTGTTTCCATCTTCAGTCCTCGTTGATCTCGCAGGCATGGGCGGTTGAATGAGACAACGACTCACCCGGTCTGGTTCTGGTGAAATACATCGTTCATGACGGTTCTCCGCGCCGGGTCTCTCCGTCAGGCACCGGATCGGCATGCCTTTGCGTGGTTTGCATTTTCTACGGCTCCGTCTACCGATTCAACCGGGGGCTACACACTCGACCTACTGTAGCGCGGGAGCCCTAACTTCAGCCTTACGGCAGAATTAAATTTTGTTAATGATCAGCGCGGCATCCGCGCGGGAGTTGCCGAGAGGGAATTAACGGGACAGCAGTGGTTGTTATTGGTAATTATTCCCGTGTTCTTCCGTGGTTTCCGTGGCTAATTTATCGAATATCCGGTATCGCCCGCTCAACACGGAGAGAACTCGATCACGACCCGCAAGCCGGGCTGGTTGTCCTCCAGCCGGATGGACATCCGGTGCAGCGTGACGACGGCGGCCACCAGGCTCATGCCCAGCCCATTGCCCGGCGTGGTGCGGCTCTGTTCCAGGCGGAAGAACCGCTGAAAGACCTTCTCACGGGCCGCTTCGGGTATGCCTGGACCGTTGTCGGCGATGACCAGTTGCCCTTTCCCGTCCAGCCTGGCCAGCTCGATGCGGATGCTGCCGCCCGCCGGTGTGTACTTGGCCGCGTTGTCCATCAGATTGGCGATCGCCTGGAACAGCAGGTCGCGATCCCCGGCCATGCGCACATCCTCTCTTAACCCCAGCTCCAGCGTCTGGTGTTTCTCCTCCAGGAGCGGTTCGTAGAGTTCCGCCACATCCCCGACCAGCTCGGCCATGGCGATTTCGGCGAAGGCCTCACGCCGGTGTTGCGACTCGATGCGCGCAATCCGCAGCAGCGCATTGAAGGTATTGAGCAGGCCGTCCGCTTCGGTGACGGCCTGTTCGATGCCCTCCGGATTGGCGCCGGAGACGGTGGTCTGCAGGTGCAATTCCTCCAGCCGGTTGCGCAGCCGCGCCAGCGGCGTTCGCAGATCGTGGGCGATGTTGTCCGATACCCGCCGCACGTCCTCCATCAGCGATCCGATCCGGTCCAGCATGGCATTGAGGTTGTCCGCGAGCACGTCAAAATCATCCCCGGTATTGCGGGTGGGAATGCGGCGGTTGAG
>JAHKKL010000380.1 GCA_020027635.1 Gammaproteobacteria bacterium | reverse complement strand
AGGCCCAGTTGCTTCGCGATGGCGAAGATGATGCCGCCCTTGGCGGTGCCGTCGAGCTTGGTCAGCGCGATGCCGGTGAGCCCGACCACCTCGTGAAACTGCCGGGCCTGGTTGAGCGCGTTCTGTCCGGTGCCGGCGTCCACCACCAGCATCACCTCGTGGGGGGCGCCCGCATCGAGCTTGCCCAGCACGCGCCGGATCTTTTTCAGTTCCTCCATCAGGTTCGACTGGGTGTGCAGGCGCCCGGCGGTATCGGCGATCAGGACATCGATGCCGCGCGCCCGGGCCGCTTCCAGGGCGTCGTAGGGCGGCGCGGAAGGTATCGCCGGCGGCGAGCATCACCGTGCGCCCGTCCTGGCGCAGGCGATGGGCCAGTTTGCCGATGGTGGTGGTCTTGCCGGCGCCGTTGATGCCGACCATGAGGATGACATAGGGACGCGTCTCCCGCGGTATCGAGAGCGGCACGCTGACGGGCGCGAGGATCGACTGCATGTCCTCGTGCAGGGCGCGCATCAGCGCCTCGGCATTGCCCAGTTCCTTGCGCGAGACGCGCTCGGTGAGGTCGTCGATGATCTCGCGGGTGGCCTCGACGCCGACATCGGCGAGGAGCAGGGTGGTCTCGATCTCCTCCAGCAGCTCTGCATCGATGGCCTTGCCGCCGAGCACCAGCGAGGCCACGCCCTCGGTCAGGCTGTGGCGGGTGCGCGCCAGGCCGGACTTCAACCGGGCGAACAGGCCGGTCTTCCGTGGCGTGTCCTGGCCGTCAGCCGTCGTGTTTTTTCGGAACCCAAGCATGGAATGCGTTGTCAGTGATTGCGTTGCGGGGACAGGATCCCGTGTGGCGTGTATCCTACCATCCCCTGCCCGTCCGGGTTAACAGGCGAAAATCAGGAGATCGTGAATGCGACTTGCCTTGTCGGCCATGCTGCTGGCCTGCTCTCATACCCTGCTGGCGGCAGGGGCGGTACATGAATACCAGCTGGCGAACGGCCTCAAGCTGGTCGTCAAGGAGGACCATCGCGCCCCGGTGGTGGTTTCCCAGGTGTGGTACAAGGTCGGCGCCAGCTACGAGCACGACGGCATCACCGGCCTGTCGCACATGCTGGAGCACATGATGTTCCAGGGCACGAAAAACCACGCCCCGGGCGAGTTCTCCCGCATCGTCGCCGAAAACGGCGGGGAGGAGAACGCCTTTACCAGCCAGGACTACACCGCCTACTACCAGCGCCTGGAAAAAGACCGGCTGCCGGTGAGCTTCGAGCTGGAAGCCGATCGCATGCGCAACCTGCTGTTGCAGCAGAAGGAATATGACAAGGAGCTCAAGGTGGTGATGGAAGAACGGCGCCTGCGCACCGAAGACCAGCCCACCTCGCTCACCTACGAGCAGTTTGCCGCCGCCGCCTTCACCACCAGTTCCTACCGCAATCCGACCATCGGCTGGATGGACGACCTCGAGAACATGCGGCTCGAGGACCTGCAGGGCTGGTATGAGCGCTGGTACGCGCCGAACAATGCGGTGGTCGTGGTCGTCGGCGACGTCGTGCCCGAGGAGGTGTTGAAGCTGGCGAAAAAATATTTCGAACCGCTCAAGCCTGAAACCATCGTCCCGCCCAAGCCCCGCATCGAACCCGAACAGCAGGGACCGCGCCGCATCATGGTCGAGGTGCCGGCCGAAGTGCCGTACCTCGTGATGGGCTACAAGGTGCCGGCGCTGAAAACCGCCGCGGAAGACTGGGAGCCCTACGCCCTTGAGGTGCTGTCCGGGATACTGGATGGAGGCGACAGCGCGCGGCTGACCCGCAACCTGGTGCGCGGCGCGCAGGTGGCGGCCAGCGCCGGCGCCGGTTACAGCCTGTACGACCGCCAGGCAGGCCTGTTCCTGCTGGATGGCACCCCGGCGAACTCGACCAGCATGGAGGCGCTGGAGGCGGCGCTGCATGCGCAGGCGAAGCAGCTGCAGGAGGCGCCTGTCACGGATGAGGAACTGGCGCGGGTCAAGGCGCAGGTGGTGGCGAGCGATGTGTACGAGAAGGACTCGATCATGAACCAGGCCATGCAGATCGGCCAGCTGGAGTCAGTCGGGCTGGACTGGTCGCTGATGGACGCGTACGTCGCGCGGATCAATGCCGTCACCGCCGCGCAGGTGCAGGCGGTGGCGCGCAAATATCTGGTGGAGGAACGGCAGACCCTCGCCGTGTTGAAGCCGCTGCCCATGGACACCGGCCGCAAACCACGGCCTTCACTGCCGGGAGATGAAAACCATGTTCGCTGATCAGCGCATACGGAGTGTACGCAGCGGTGCCGGTGCACTGCTTGCCTGGCTGTTTGCGGCCGGTGTCGCGCAGGCCATGCCGGCGATCCAGCACTGGACGACGGAAAACGGGGCGCGCGTGTATTTCGTGCCGGCGCCGGAACTGCCGATGGTGGATGTGCGCGTGGTGTTCGCGGCCGGCAGTGCCCGTGATGCGGCATTGCCGGGACTCGCGGGGCTGACCAACGGCCTGCTGGACAAGGGCGCCGCCGGGCTGTCCGCCGACGCCATCGCCGACCGGCTGGATGGCCTGGGAGCGCAGCTCGGCAGCGGTTCGCTCCGGGACATGGCCTGGGTGTCGCTGCGCAGCCTGAGCGATGCGGCGCATTTCGATCCCGCCGTCGGGCTGATGGTCGAGGTGCTGGGCAAGCCGGACTTCACCCAGCGCGATATCGACCGGGAACGCGAGCGCACCCTGGTGGCCTTGCGCCACAGTGAACAGGAACCGGACGACATCGCAGAATACCATTACTATGCGGCCATCTACGGTCAGCACCCCTATGCCAGCCGCCCGATCGGCACCGAGGCCAGTCTGAAGCGCATCACGCGCGGGGATATCGAGGCGTTCCACGCCAGATACTACGTGGCGGGCAACGCGACGATCGCCATCGTCGGGGACATCGACCACGCGGGCGCCGAACGGCTCGCCCGGGCCTGGTGTCGCAGCTCTATGAAGAGATCCGGGAAAAACGCGGCTTGTCCTACAGCGTCTCCAGCGCGTTCACGCCCATGCAGAAGGAGGGTCCCTTCAGCCTCGGCCTGCAGACGCGCAACGACCAGCTGGAGGAGGCGCTGCGGGTGCTGCGCGAGACGCTGCAGCGGTTTCATGATCAGGGACCCACGGAAAAGGAGCTGGATGCCGCCAGGAAAAACATCACCGGCGGTTTCGCGCTGCGCATCGACAGCAACAGCAAGATCATCGAGTATCTCGCCGTGATCGGTTTCTACGGGCTGCCGCTCGACTACCTGGAAACCTTCAATGACAAGGTCATGGCCGTGACGCGCGAGCAGATCCGCGATGCATTCCAGCGCCGTGTCCATCCCGAGGTGATGACGACCGTCATCGTGGGCGGGAATCAATGACGCCGGCATTGATCGCGACCGGACAACTCACAGGCCACGCTCCCCGTATCATACACATCCGGCCGGAAATGACTGACAGCCGTCACGGGGAGGCGCGCCCAGACTGTGCAGCAGGATATCCGTGAGGAGGAAGGACGAGGATATCCGGGTCAAAGCGTTCAAACCTAAATTCACAAGGAGGTTACTATGTCCAGGGAAAGGACACCTATTCATCTGCCAGCCTGCGTGCTGGGTCTTGCCGGGACCGTCCTGGTCTCGGGTGTTCATGCCGGTACCGTGATATCCGAGGCGCTGTATGACGCCGTCTCCACCGACAATGGCAATGTGTTCGTCGAGCTGTTCGGAACCCCGGGTACGGTGCTCGATGGCTTGTCGCTGGAAGGCGTCAATGGCACGGATGGCAGCGTGTATCTGTCACAGTCATTGACGGGCGTGATTCCCGGTGACGGCGTCTTCCTCATCGCCGATGACAGCGGCGACGGAACCACGCTGGTCGGCAATGCGGACCTGGTGCTGGATATCGATTTCCAGAACGGGCCGGATTCCATCGTGTTGCGTAACGGCACCGGCATTCTCGATGCACTCGGTTACGGCGATTTCACCAGCGCCGTGTTCGCCGGCGAGGGCAGCCCGGCGCCGGATGCGCCGGCGGGCAGCAGTCTCGCCCGCTTCGATCCCCGGGCGGACAGCGGCAATAACTTCGCTGACTTCGCCGTGTTGGCGGCGCCGACACCCGGCAGCGTGCCGGTAAGCGCCGTGCCCCTGCCGCCAGCCCTGGGTCTGTTCCTGTCCGGGATAAGCGGACTGTTCGCCGTGTCGCGCCGGCGTTCGGGTTCGGCGGCCTGATGGTCCGCACGGGTTAAGGCGCGGGAAGTGAC
>JAHKKL010000379.1 GCA_020027635.1 Gammaproteobacteria bacterium | reverse complement strand
CGCTATGAATACATCCCTGTACGCTCGACGGCCGCAGTCGCTCCGGGCATCCTGCCCTCACGCGACACGTGCACATCCCTGTGCATCGTCCCTGCGGCCGACGGTCACGACAGAACGCACCCGGCATGAGGCCGCTCACGGATCGACAACGTTAGCGTTTTCCTTTGTATAAGACGGGCATGAATGTGTGCAGATTTTTCCTGCAGGCATGAAAGTATACGGGAATCAGTGAACATGGCCAAACCATCACCGCACTGGCTTGCGGTTCTCAGCCTGCTGTTTACCGCGACGCTCTGGGGTATCGTCTGGTATCCCCTGCGGCTGCTGGAATCGCAGGGTCTCGCGGGACTGTGGAGCGCCATGATCAGCTACGGGGCGGCCTTGCTCGTGTGCCTGTGGGTGTTCGTTCGCGAGCGCGGGGCATTGAGGGGTAACCTCCTCTCCCTGGTCTTGCTGGGTCTCGCCGCCGGCTGGTGCAACGTGGCCTTCATCATGGCGGTGCTTGACGGTACCGTGGTGCGTGTCCTGCTGCTCTTTTACCTCTCGCCGATCTGGGCGGTATGCCTGGGATGGCTGCTGCTTGATGAGCGCATGGACGGCACTACGCTGCTGGTCTTCCTGGTGGCGGTCGGCGGGGCGGTCATCATGCTCTGGGACGAGGCCATCGGCCTGCCCTGGCCCCGTAATGAGCCCGACTGGCTGGCCGTCTCGGCCGGGTTCACCTTTGCGCTCAGCAATGTCTTCGTGCGCCGGATGCAAACTGCCGGCCTCTGGCTGAAGTCCGCCGCGACCTGGCTGGGCGTGGTCGTCGTCGCCGGACTCTGGATAGCCGCCAGCCATACGGCCGTTCCCGTGATCGCTACCGGCACCTTGCTGTTCGCCGTCCTGCTGGGTGTGGGCGGATTCCTGGTGATGACGATCGCCGTCCAGTACGGTGTCGCGCGTATGCCGGTGCACCGCTCGGCGGTCATTCTGCTGTTCGAGCTGGTCGTCGGCGCCGTCTCTTCCCTGCTGCTGACGGACGAAACCGTATCGCCCCGCGAATGGCTGGGCGGCGGCATGATCGTGGCGGCGTCCTACCTGGCGGCGCGCCTGCATGCGGCTGAGGAACTGCAGGCATGATCGTTTCGATCCATCATGTCAGCCTGCTGGTGAGCGACACACGGCGCGCGCTGGATTTCTACCACGGCATCCTCGGCCTGGAGGTGGACGAGAGCCGGCCGGCCATGGACCTCCCGGGCGCGTGGCTGCTGGCGGGCACTCAGCAGATCCACCTGATTGAGATCCCCGGCCGTGCGCGCGCCGCAATACCCGCCGCGCATGGCGGCCGGGACTGGCACGTCGCGCTCGCCGTGACGGACCTGGACGCGCTGGCGGCGGCGCTGACCGCCCATAACATCGCGTACGCACTGAGCCGCTCCGGACGCCGTGCGCTCTTCTGCCGCGACCCGGACGGGAATGCGATCGAGTTGGTGGAGGCGCGGGCTGCTTAGTGAAGAGCGGGGCATACGTCCCGGTCCCGGCCTCCGCGCCCAGGTGTTTGCGCAGGGACTTTTCCAGGCACTCGTACCACTGGCCAACAACTATTCGGACACGGCAGGGGCACGCCAAATAAATTGACACGCAACACCTATTCGCATGGACGCGATCAAGTCGCCGGTGCCGGTCGGCAGGGATGCGAATCCTGGCGAGGGTGCCTTTAACTACGCGCCCCATCGTCCGGAACGGACCCAGGGTGTTTATTCTTCCTCGCCAGCCGAACTAGGCCAACGCTACCACTGCTCGGATGGCGGCGCGGAGGTTTTGTGAAGAAATGGGTGGCCCCTCTCTGACATGCTTCACTCATCCCGTAGACCATGTTGTACGAAAGTACAATTCTCAAGCCATTTTGTTTTGATATCGTTACCAGAACACTAAAGAAAAAGCCGTACTCGTGGACGGAGTGTCCGCCTGGCTGCTGCACAAGGCACACGAACAAACGAGTCGTGGCTACGACATATTGATGCAGTGTTTTCATTGGACAAGGGAGAACGTCACCATGGTTGATCATTATCCAAAGCGTTTCAGGACGCGCCTGCTCAGCGCGGGTTTCGGCTCGATGCTGTCTATGCTGGTGACTCTTCCGGCCGTGATGTCGCAACCGCTAGCGGCCGCGGCGCCTTTAGGGTTTGAGCTCAATATCGAGCGGAACGGCCATACCGCCACCGCGCTCCAGGGAGGCGAAGTTCTGATTGCCGGCGGTAAAAGTACAGACGGCACGACTGTGCTCGACAATGTAGAAGTCGTTAATGCGAACGATGCTCTGTCCGCCCAGTCCTCGGTTGCAAACATGAATACGGCGCGTACCGACCATACCGCCACTCAACTCGCCAATGGCGACGTACTCGTGACCGGCGGCAGCGATGGCAGCGGCTCCCTCAATTCAACGGAGATTTTCAGTCTTCAGGACAAAACCTGGTCGTTTGGGGACAATCTCCAAACCGCCCGCTCCGGTCATACCGCCACACCGCTGTCTAACGGACAAATTCTCATCGTTGGTGGCGATACCGACGGTACCGCCGAAATTTATGGTTCGCCTTCCGCCGTACAATTGAATACGACCCGCTCCAGACACAGCGCGATACGGCTCAATGATGGCAAGGTTTTGATCGTCGGCGGCGTCGATAATGACGGTGTGGCTTTAACATCGGCCGAGCTCTATGACCCGGCCACATCCACCTTTACGCAGGTACCCAGCAGTTTGGGCGTTGCCCGTATCAAGCCGGATTTGCGCTTGTTACAGGACGGCAAAGTCCAGGTGATCGGCGGCAGTAACGACGGCACTTTTGAAATGTACGATCCCGATG
>JAHKKL010000068.1 GCA_020027635.1 Gammaproteobacteria bacterium | reverse complement strand
ACCGACCCCAATGCGACCTTCGGCATGGCCTTCGGCGTGTTCTTCCTGATTCTCTATTACAGCATCAAGATCAAGGGGGTGGGAGGTTTTGTCGGAGAACTGGCGTTCCAGCCGTTCGGCAAGCTGGGCGCGCCGGTCAACCTGCTGCTGGAAGGCGTCAACCTCATAGCGAAGCCGATTTCACTGTCGCTGCGTTTGTTCGGCAACATGTATGCCGGCGAGATGATCTTCATCCTGATCGCTCTCATGTACGGCGCGGGCTGGATGCTGGGCGCCTTCGGCGGTCTGCTGCAGATCGGCTGGGCGATCTTCCATATCCTGATCATCACCCTGCAGGCGTTCATCTTCATGACGCTGACCATCGTGTACCTGGATATGGCGCATCAGGAACATCATTGATCTCATATTTTTGAACTGCACGTTACTTTAGGAGAGAAACATGGAAAACGCTTTACTCTATATCGCAGGCGCTCTCATGATGGGCCTCGGCGCACTGGGTGCTGCGGTCGGTATCGGCATCCTCGGCGGCCGCTTCCTGGAAGGCGCCGCCCGTCAGCCGGAACTGATCCCGATGCTGCGCACGCAGTTCTTCATCGTCATGGGTCTGGTCGATGCCGTGCCGATGATCGCCGTGGGTATCGCCCTCTACATCCTGTTTGCCGTGGTCGGTGGTTAACGGCATTTCATTGTTCAAGCCAGCCGAGGTTCTGACATGAATATCAATGCCACCCTGATTGGTCAGGCGATCGCCTTTTTCCTGTTCGTCATGTTCTGCATGAAATACGTGTGGCCGCCCATCATGCATGCCCTGCAGGAACGGAAGAAGAAAATCGCCGACGGTCTCGCGGCGGGCGAGCGCGGCAAGCATGAGAAGCAGCTGGCCGAGGAGCGTGCCAAGGAAATACTCCGTGAAGTCAAGGAGCAGGCCGGCGAGATCATCAACCGGGCGGAGAAGCGCGCGAATGAAATCATCGACGAGGCCAAGGGCAATGCACGGGAAGAGGGCAGTCGCCTGCTGACCGCGGCACGCGCCGAAATCAACCAGGAAATCAACCGGGCCAAGGAAGATCTGCGCGGACAGGTGGTCGCCCTGGCGATGCTGGGCGCCGGCAAGGTGCTGCAGCGCGAGGTGGATGAGACGGTGCATGCCGAACTGCTCACCCAACTGGCCGCAGAGATCTAGGAAAGCACCGCCATGGCTGAAATACTCACCATCGCACGTCCCTACGCCCAGGCCGCGTTTCTGTTCGCCGATTCGCATCAAGCCCTGAAGGAATGGTCCGGCATGCTGGAGTTCCTCGCGATCGTCGCCGCCGATCCGGAAATGGTGGGACTGATTGAAAATCCGCGCCTGACGGAGACACAACTCGCCGAGCTTTTCATCGACATCGGCGCCGAGCGGCTGGATGACAACTGCCACAATTTCATCCGCCTGCTGGCGGAGAACCGGCGTCTGAAACTGCTGCCGGAGATCGCCGCCCTGTTCGAGATCCAGCGCCGTGAGGCCGAGAAATCCGTACGGGCCGAACTCATCACGGCGTTTCCCGCCACCGAAGCGCAGCAGGCGGCGGTCACGGCCGCGCTGAAGCAGCGCCTGGGGCGCGAGATCGAACTCGTTTGTACCACTGATGCATCGCTGATTGGCGGGGCCATCATCCGTGCCGGAGACCTGGTTATCGACGGCTCAGTCCGCGGCAAGCTCGAACGCTTGGGCAATGCACTGAGCCATTAAGAGGACTACACGCTATGCAACTCAATCCCACTGAAATCAGTGATCTGATCAAGCGCCGCATCGAGAAGTTCGAAGCTGTCTCCGAGGCGCGCACCGAGGGGACCGTCGTCAGCCTGACGGATGGTATCACCCGTATCCACGGACTGGCCGATGTCATGCAGGGTGAAATGCTCGAGTTCCCCGGTAATATCTTCGGCATGGCGCTCAACCTCGAACGCGACTCCGTCGGTGCGGTGATCCTGGGTGAATACAGGACGATCTCCGAAGGCGACAGCGTCAAGTGCACCGGCCGCATCCTGGAGGTGCCGGTCGGCGAGGCGCTGCTCGGACGCGTGGTGGACTCGCTCGGCAATCCGATCGACGGCAAGGGTCCGATTGGCGCCACACTTACCTCGCCGATCGAGAAGATCGCACCCGGTGTTATCGCGCGCCAGTCCGTGTCCCAGCCGGTGCAGACCGGGCTAAAGTCGATCGATGCCATGGTGCCGATCGGCCGCGGCCAACGCGAGCTGATCATCGGCGACCGCCAGACCGGCAAGACCGCGGTGGCGATCGATGCGATCATCAACCAGAAGGGCACGGGGATTAAATGCATCTACGTGGCCATCGGCCAGAAGAATTCCTCCATCGCCACGGTGGTGCGCAAGCTGGAGGAACATGGGGCGATGGAACATACCATCGTCGTCGCGGCGGCGGCGGCGGAATCGGCCGCCATGCAGTACATCGCGCCCTACGCCGGCTGTGCCATGGGGGAGTATTTCCGCGATCGTGGCGAAGATGCCCTGATCATCTACGACGACCTCACCAAGCAGGCCTGGGCCTATCGCCAGGTCTCCCTGTTGTTGCGCCGTCCGCCGGGTCGCGAAGCCTATCCGGGTGACGTGTTTTACCTGCATTCACGCCTGCTGGAGCGCGCCTCGCGGATCAACGCCCATGAAGTGGAAAGGATCACCAACGGCCAGGTTAAGGGCAAAACCGGATCCCTGACCGCTCTGCCGATCATCGAAACACAGGCCGGTGACGTGTCCGCGTTCGTGCCCACCAACGTGATCTCGATCACCGACGGGCAGATCTTTCTTGAATCCGATCTGTTCAACGCGGGCATCCGTCCGGCCATCAACGCCGGTCTGTCGGTGTCGCGCGTAGGCGGCGCGGCCCAGACGAAGATCATCAAAAAACTGGGCGGCGGGGTGCGACTGGCACTCGCCCAGTACCGGGAACTGGCCGCGTTCTCACAGTTTGCATCCGACCTCGACGAAACCACCCGCAAGCAGCTGGAGCGCGGCCAGCGCGTTACCGAACTGATGAAGCAGAAGCAGTACAGCCCGCTGTCCGTCGCCGAAATGGCCGTATCCCTGTTCGCCGTGGACCAGGGTTATGTCGATGATGTCGACATCAAAAAAGTTGTCGAGTTCGAGCATGCGCTGCATGGTTACCTGCGTACCAACCAGAAAGCTCTGATGGACAAGATCAACGCAACGCCCGATTACAACGACGAGATCGCGGCCGGTCTGCGCGCTGCCATCGAGGATTTCAAGGCCAACAACACCTGGTAGCGGTCACCGCAACGAGCACAGAAAGGTCAAGCAATGTCCGGCGCTAAGGAAATACGCAGCAAGATCGCCAGTATCAAGAGTACGCAGAAGATTACCAAGGCCATGCAGATGGTGGCGGCGAGCAAAATGCGCAGGGCACAGGAGCGCATGCATTCCACACGGCCCTATGCCGAGAAGATACAGAACGTCATTTCGCATCTGGCACGAGCGCATCCTGAATATCACCATCCGTTTCTGGCGGAGCGTGAGGCCAGACGTGTCGGGGTGATCATCGTCTCCACCGACCGTGGCTTGTGCGGCGGCTTGAACATCAACCTGTTCAAGCAGGTCATAACCACGATGAAGCACTGGCACACCGACGGAATCGAGATCGACCTGACGCTGATCGGCAGCAAGAGCAATGCCTTTTTCAAGCGCCTCGGTGGGAACGTGGTCGCAACGGCCGTTGCTCTGGGTGATACGCCGTCGATAGTGGAACTGATCGGTACCGTGAAGGTCATGCTGGATGCCTATGCGGAGGCGCGCATTGACCGTCTCTACGTGGCCTGCAACACGTTCATCAACACCATGTCGCAGCAGCCGGTAATGAAGCAGTTGATACCGCTGCAGGGCAGCGAGGACAAGGAGCTCGAGTCTCACTGGGATTACATCTACGAGCCGGACTCAAAGCCGGTGATGGACGCGCTGATGATCCGCTACATCGAATCACTGGTCTACCAGGCTGTCGTGGAGAACCTCGCCTGCGAGCAGGCGGCGCGCATGGTCGCCATGAGGTCGGCAACGGATAATGCGGGCAACCTGATCGAAGAGCTGCAGCTGGTCTACAACAAGGCACGCCAGGCCGCCATTACCCAGGAGATCTCCGAGATCGTCGGTGGCGCGGCCGCAGTCTGATTGCAGGGGGACGGATTTTAAATCCATACCCGGACAAAATATCAGTTAGAGGAAAACATCATGAGTGCTGGCAATATTGTGGAAATCATCGGCGCGGTGGTCGACGTGGAGTTCCCGCGCAACAGCGTGCCGAAGGTGTACGATGCGCTGAAGGTCAATGACGCAGACCTTACCCTGGAGGTGCAGCAGCAGCTGGGCGACGGCATCGTCCGCACCATCGCCATGGGGTCGACCGATGGTCTGCGGCGCGGCCTATCAGCCAGCAATACCGGTGCGCCGATCTCGGTACCAGTCGGCGCGAAGACCCTGGGACGCATCATGAATGTGCTGGGTGAACCGGTGGACGAAAAGGGCGACATCGGCGCCGATACGCGCTGGCCGATACACCGTCCGGCGCCCACCTTCGCCGAACAGGCGGCGGGAGTCGAGCTCCTGGAAACCGGCATCAAGGTCATTGACCTGATCTGCCCGTTCGCCAAGGGCGGCAAGGTCGGTCTGTTCGGCGGCGCCGGCGTGGGCAAGACCGTGGCGCTGATGGAACTGATCCGCAACATCGCCGTCGAGCACAGCGGCTACTCAGTATTCGCCGGCGTCGGGGAGCGTACCCGCGAAGGCAACGACTTCTACCATGAGATGACCGAAGGCAAAGTCATCGACAAAGTCTCGCTGGTCTACGGCCAGATGAACGAGCCGCCCGGCAACCGCCTGCGCGTGGCGCTGACCGGCCTCACCATGGCGGAGTATTTCCGCGACGAGGGCCGTGACGTGCTGTTCTTCGTCGACAATATCTACCGTTACACCCTGGCGGGCACCGAGGTCTCGGCACTGCTCGGGCGCATGCCCTCCGCCGTGGGTTACCAGCCGACGCTGGCAGAGGAGATGGGCAAGCTGCAGGAGCGCATCACCTCGACCAAGACGGGTTCCATCACCTCAATCCAGGCCGTATACGTGCCAGCGGACGACCTGACCGACCCGTCACCCGCGACCACCTTCGCGCACCTCGACGCCACGCTGGTGCTGTCACGCCAGATCGCCGAACTGGGTATCTACCCCGCGGTTGATCCGCTGGATTCCACCAGCCGCCAGCTCGACCCGCTGGTGGTCGGTCAGGATCACTATGACGTGACCCGCTCGGTGCAGGGGACGCTGCAGCGCTACAAGGAACTCAAGGACATCATCGCGATTCTCGGCATGGACGAACTGTCGGAAGACGACAAGCTGGTGGTGTCGCGCGCGCGCAAGATCCAGCGTTTCCTGTCGCAGCCGTTCTTCGTGGCCGAGACCTTCACCGGCACTGCCGGCAAGTACGTGTCCCTGAAGGACACTATCGCCGGCTTCAAGGGCATCATCAACGGCGAATACGACCACCTGCCGGAGCAGGCCTTTTACATGGTCGGCGGCATTGAAGAAGTGGCTGAAAAGGCGAAAACACTCTAACGGATACTACAATGGCAATGACACTGCACGTTGACATCGTTAGCGCCGAGGCCGAAATCTTTTCGGGGACGGTGACGATGGTGTTCGCACCGGCGGAAATGGGCGAGGTCGGTATCGCACCGCGCCACGCGCCGCTGCTGACACGGCTCAAGCCCGGAGAGGTACGGGTGCAGCAGGCGGATGGCTCCGAGCAGTCCTTCTTCATCTCCGGAGGCATGCTGGAGGTCCAGCCGCACGTGGTGACGGTACTGGCGGATACCGCCATCCGCGCCCACGATCTTGACGAAGCGGCCGCCGTACAGGCCAAGGAGCGGGCCGAGCGCATGCTCGCCGACAAGCACGCTGACATCGATTATGCCAAGGCTCAGGCTGAGCTGGCCCAGTCCATCGCGCAGCTGCGTGCCATTCAGAAGCTGCGCCACAAGCGCTAGGGCACCCGGGCTTTACACAATGGACGACCAGTTTGTTGGCCGCAACAAGGTGGTGGCCTTTACCTATTCCATCCAGGACGAGACGGGCGACGTGCTCGAGCAGTCCGATATCCCGATCAGTTACGTCCATGGCGGCAAGCACGACATGTTCGAGAAGGTCGAGGCGGCGATGGAGGGCTGCGTGGTGGGGGACATCGTGGAAGTATCGCTGACGCCGGAGGAGGGCTTCGGTGCGCATGACGAAAGCCTCACCTATACCGACGACATCGAGAATGTTCCACCCGAGTTCCGGCGCGTCGGCGCCGAGGTGGAGATGATGAACGACCAGGGCGATGCCAGGAAATTCGTCGTCACCCGCATCGAAAGCGGCAAGTTGACGGTGGATGGCAACCACCCGATGGCCGGCAAGATCATTACCTTCCATATCAAGGTGGTCGAAATCCGCGACGCCACCACGGAGGAAATTCACAACGGCGTGCCTCCCATGGCCATGCCGGTGCTGCACTGACCGCACTGACTGCCTCCGTGGCGTCCATGTTATGATCGCCACCGCCTGACGCTTGCAAGTTGTCCCGGGCGTTGCCGTTAACCTTGTCTGTCGAAGTGACGTTTTTTCCTGTATGGACCTGAGCATTATTGTCCTGGCGGCCGGCCAGGGTACACGCATGCGCTCCGACCTTCCCAAGGTGCTGCATCCTTTGGGGGGGCGACCCCTGCTGGCCCACGCCCTTGACACGGCGTACCGGCTGGAAGCTACGGCCATCCACGTCGTCATCGGCCATGGCGCCGATCAGGTGCGTCGTGCATTCGCAAAGGCTGGCGTGCACTGGGTGATACAGGAACGTCAGCTGGGAACGGGACACGCCGTCGCCCAGGTACTGCCCGATGTCCCTGATACCCGAATCGTGCTGGTCATGTACGGTGACGTGCCCCTGATCGCGCCGGCCACGCTGGAGAAGCTGCTCTGCATCGCCGCCCAGGGCGGCCTGGCCGTGCTGACTGCCGAGATCGATGATCCCACTGGCTATGGCCGCATCCTGCACGACGCCGGCGGCAACATCCGCGCCATCGTCGAGGAGAAGGACGCCACCGCCGAGCAGCGCCGCATCCGGGAGATCAACAGCGGCTTTCTCGCCTCGCCCGCCGTGCGCCTGCGCGCCTGGGTACAGGCGCTGGACAACAGTAACGCACAGGGCGAGTTCTACCTGACCGACGTGGTCGCGCTTGCCGTGCGCGATGGTGTGCCAGTGCGCGGTGTACGCGCCGCGGACCCGCACGAGATTCTCGGTGTGAATGACCGCACCCAGCTTGCGACGCTGGAGCGCTGTTTCCAGCAGCGTCAGGCGCAGGACTGCCTGCGGGCAGGAGTGACGCTCATCGATCCGGCGCGCTTCGACCTGCGCGGGCAGCTGACGGCAGGGCAGGATGTCGTGATCGATGTGAACGTGGTGCTGGAAGGGACGGTCAGACTCGGTGACCGCGTCACGATAGGACCGAACGTGGTCATACGCGATACTTCAGTCGGTGATGACGTCACCATCCTCCCCAACTGCGTCATTGAGGACGCAGCCATCGGTGACAGGGCGCGCGTTGGCCCGTTCACGCGTATTCGTCCTGAGACGGTGCTGGCGGCGGGCAGCCATATCGGCAATTTCGTGGAAATCAAGAAATCGCAGGTCGGCGAGGGTTCGAAGATCAATCACCTGAGCTACATCGGCGACACTCACGTGGG
>JAHKKL010000067.1 GCA_020027635.1 Gammaproteobacteria bacterium | reverse complement strand
GCACTGATCGAACAAAGCGTCAGCAGCATGGGCACCGCCTATGCGAACGGATCGGCCGGTATCGACGATGCCAGCACCCTCTATTTCAATCCGGCCAGCATGACGCGACTGGCCGGACAGAATGCCGCGGGCGGCGTACATATCGTCCGATCGGATGTCGATTTTTCAGGCAAGGGTTTTTACAACCCGGACAACCCCGCCATCCAGGCAGGTGGCCTAGCCGGAGTACCTATCCAGGGCAAGAAGAGTGACGATCTGGGTGTGACGGCCGCGGTTCCCCATGGCGCCTACTCCCACCAGTACAATGACCAACTCTGGTTTGGCCTGACCGTGAACGCGCCGTTCGGACTTAAAACCGAATACAGTGACAACTGGGTCGGACGCTACAACGCCATCAAGTCGGATCTCACAACCGTCAATATCAACCCTTCATTTGCCTACAAAATCAATGAACGCGCTTCCGTCGGGTTTGGTGTCAGCGCCCTGTACGCGGATGGTGAACTAACCCAGGCCGTCGATGGCGGCCTGGGGGCAGCACTGCTAGGGATACCCATACCCTGGACTCCCGGGAGCAATACTTTTGACGGCACCGCCAAACTGACCGGCAATGACTGGGGTTACGGATTCAATCTCGGAGGCATGTTCGAACCGACCGACAAGACCCGCCTCGGCATCGCCTACCGCTCCAAGGTCGACCTGAAGATCGAGGGGAATGTGGAAGTATCCGGCTTGCCTCCGCCACTGAACGTAGCCAATGGCACCCAGAATGCCAAACTTGATCTCACTCTGCCAGATTCGATGTCCATCAGCGGATTGCAGCAACTGACACCGCAGTGGACCATCATGGCCGATGTTACGCGAACCAACTGGAGCAAGCTGAAATCTCTTGACATTCAGATCGAAAATGGCTCGAGGAGTGTTACCCAATTGCAGTGGGATGACACCATGCGTTATTCACTCGGCGTTACCTACAAGCACAACGAGTCCTGGCTGTTCCGCACCGGCGTGGCCTTTGATGAGACGCCGGTACCCGATGCACAGCTGCGCACGGCGCGCATACCCGATGAGAATCGCACTTGGCTCGCCTTGGGCGCAAACTACAAGTACACCAAGCAACTGAGCTTCGATCTGGGTTATGCCCACCTGTTCGTGGACAACCCGCAGATTGACAGCAGCGATTCTTACGACCCGACCACCGGCCTGAATACCGGTTTTCACAAGATAAGAGGCGACTACGATGCCTCCGTCGATATGTTGAGCGCGCAGGTCAACTGGAAATTCTAGAAAAAACCGGCGCATACAGACGTGGGTTTGACCAATAAAAAACCTGGCCTCTGGCCGGGTTTTTTATTGGTATCTGAAAGCCCGTATTAGACTCACCCCTTCCTCATCAAGAACATGAATTTTCCACCTTCCTCGGTGGATTCCAGCAGTTGGTTACCGGTCTGCTTGGCAAATGCCTCAAAGTCCTTGACTGATCCCGGATCTGTCGCAATGATGCGGAGCACCTTGCCGCTTTCCATACCATTCAATGCCTTCTTGGCACGCAAGATAGGCAGCGGGCAATTCAGACCGGTGGCATCAAGTACTTCATCAAAATCCGCCATTTCTTAATCTCCTGTTACTATCTGGTTTAGTTACGCCCTGACTCAGACCCGACCCAGCGGATCATGATGATATATTAGAATACCCGTGAGAACTTATGATAACACGACATGAAACGCAAGACTCCCTATCGGACTTCGTCTCCCGGATTGCCCTCCGTAACCTCTGAACCCGGCATGCAACCCATTGTCCAAAAAAAGACATTTATGAAGTCGAAGATCTCGCTATGCACGCTTCCCGGCTTATTGCTGGTGACAGCAATCGCATTAACGCCCACTGCGGCCCACCCAGAGAATATTTATTCGGATTTACCCAGCATCGGGGATTCTTCCAGTTCAGCAATTTCTCCCGAACAGCAAAAACAGCTGGGCGCCGAAATGATGCGCCAACTGCGTCAAAGTGGCATTGTGCTCGACGACACGGAGATAACGAGCTACCTGAACGCGCTTGGCCAACGCCTCGCCTCCAACAGTGATTCAGGCGGACAGCAGTTCACCTTCTTCGTCGTCAACGACCCTGCCATCAATGCCTTCGCCGGGCCCGGAGGATACATTGGCGTCAACTCCGGCCTGATACTGGCGTCGGAAAACGAGAGTGAGCTCGCCGGGGTGCTCGCGCATGAAATTTCGCACGTGACCCAGCACCATCTTGCCCGGGCCTTCGAGGCCCAGCAGGGTTTGAGCCTGCCTTCCATGGCGGCGATGCTGGCGGCAATACTCATCGGCACACAAAACAGTCAAGCCGGTATGGCGGCCATTTCAGCGGTCGCGGCCGGAGGCGCGCAATACCAGATAAACTTCACCCGTGAAAACGAAAAAGAGGCCGACCGTTTCGGCATCCAGACACTGGCGCAGTCCGGTTACGACCCCTATGGCATGCCGCGCTTCTTCGAACGCCTGCAGAAAAATTCCCGTCTCTACGGCAGCCATCCACCGGAATTCCTGCTCACTCACCCGGTCACCACAGACCGTATTGCGGAAGCGACATCGCGCGCCGAGAGCTTTAGCGGCCGCAAGACCGAGGACAGCCTGGACTTCCAGCTGATCCGCGCGAAACTGCGTGTCATGGAATACAGCGATCCGAAGCAGGTGTTCGAGGATTTCCAGCGTTACATGGATAAAAGCGAAAACGCCGAGCCCTACAAACAATATGAATATGCGCTGCTGCTCTCGGCAGTGGGCAAAACAGGCGAAGCGGTACGGCTGCTCGAGAAACTGCATCGCAATGACCCCGACCGCATCGCGTACCGGCTAGCCCTGGCAAACGTCTATGAGCGTGGCGGCAATTACACCCAGGCGCTGAAAATCTACAAGGACAGCCTAGACCTGTATCCCGGCAACCTGACGTTCCTGCTGCCCTATGCAAGCGCCCTGATTGTCGCGAACGAAGCACCCCGAGCCTATAAACTGGCCTCAGACATCCGCAAGGACCAATACAGCAATCCGTTGGTATACAAGCTGCTTGCACGGGCAGCAGAAGGCACGAAGCGCAATGTGGAAATGCACGAAGCCATGTCACAGTTTTACTATCTCAACGGCTTTACCCGCGATGCCATCCAGCAATTGGAACTGGCCAGTCATGAACCGGGTTTGAGCGACTATGACAGCGCCCGGATAGAAGCCCGACAGAAAGAACTCGAGGCAATATTTGAAGAGGAAAAAAAGACGAAAAAATAACCTGATTGTCAAACCATCATGCCTTGACACTTTATAAACAAGGGTGATACGGTCATTCGGAATTTCTATGGTCTATAATAAAAAGCGCCAATTAATTCCTGCTATTACCAAACACTACGGGAGTATCAGCGATGAAGAAACTTCATTCCGTTAAGCTATTGGCTACAGTATTGCTGCTCTCCACAGTCAATGCGGGATGCGCCAACCAGCAGATGAAAGAGTCTGGTGCCACACCGGCATCCAAAGCCACTCCCGAGGCCATGCAGGCAATCAAGAATGCCTCCGATGCCATCGGCATGGCCAACGAGAATAACTGGATATGGCGCGACACCGAGGACCTGTTGAAGGAGGCGCAGGCTGCCGCGGATAGCGGGGACAATGCCAATGCCATCAAGCTGGCCGACAAAGCCAAATACCAGGCCGAAGCCGCGATTATCCAGTATAACTACGAAAAAGCACACCCACGCGGGTTCTGATCGTAGTGGCGTGGAATCTACCGGCAAAACGTAACCGAGGAGAATCGAGATGCGTCACAACGCCTGGAGCATGATCAAAACCATATTAATCGGCGCCGCGCTGACGAGTTTTGCGGCGCCGGGGTACATATCATTTTCCCACGCGGCAGAGAAGGAAATGACGGTGATCGAAAAGGGGAAGGACGTCGCATTCGACCGCCTCAAAGGCAACTGTCTCGCCTGCCATGCCATGGATGACGGCACCTTGCCCGGCAACATTGCCCCCCCCCTTGTCGGCATGAAGCTGCGTTATCCGGACAAGGTAAAACTTCGCGCCCAGATCTGGGATGCGACCGTTGCCAAACCGAACACGATCATGCCCCCCTTCGGCCGGCATCAGATACTCACCGAAGAGGAAATTGACCAGGTTGTCGAATACGTCTATACCCTTTAGAACGACGAATCCCAATTATCAGGAGAAACACTCGTGACCGATATGAAACGTAGAATCTTTCTGAGGGGCACCCTGACAACCGGCGCCATCGGCATGGCCGTCAGTGCCGGCCTGATCACACCTCGCATGGTCCTGGCCGCGTGGCCAAAGACGGCATTTGATGCAACCAGCGTCGATGGTGCCGTAAACAGCCTGTTCGGCAGCACGACGCTCACCGGCAGCAACAAGATCAAGATCAAGGCACCGGATATCGCTGAAAACGGCGCCGTGGTGCCAATCTCAATAGAGACCGACATCGAGGGGGTGGAATCGATCAGCATCATCGCCGAGAAAAACGCCACGCCGCTGACGTCGTCCTTTGTCCTGGGGAAAGGCACGGAAGCATTCATCGCCACCCGCATCAAGATGGCCAAAACCAGCAGTGTCATCGCCGTGGTCAAGGCAGGTGGCAAACTCTACAGCACGGGCAAGGAAGTCAAGGTCACCATCGGCGGTTGCGGGGGCTGATGCCTTAAGATCACCCGGCATCACATAAACTACATGGCATATTGAGGAGTTAACATGGCAAGCATCAAAATGCGCGCGACCCTCGGTGACGACGGGGTGACCACGATCAAGATCCTTATCAGTCACCCGATGGATACAGGCCTGGAAAAGGACAAGAAAACGGGCAACACCATCCCCGCTCATTTCATCCAGGAAGTTGTCTGTGAGCACAACGGAACCAACGTACTGACCGCCGAGTGGGGTCCGGCGATATCAAAAAACCCGTATCTTTCGTTCCGTTTCAAAGGCGGGAAAACCGGTGATACGTTGAAATTGAGCTGGGTCGACAATCTGGGAAACAGCGATTCGGGCGAAGTCACGATCCAATAATTGACAGCCCCCGAGAGATCCATCCGTCTAATGACCTGGAGGAGTAAGACCCGATGAAAAGACTGCTGACTGCAACGCTAGCAATCGGCCTGCTGGGCGCCAGCACACTGCCTGTACACGCCGGCCCGGAGCAGGACCTCGAACAATTCAGGTCTTACTTCTACAAGCGATTCCCCAACACTCCGAAGGATGACTTCATCAATGGCGTGTACGCCATCGATCCCGCGTCGCGAGAACAGTGGGAGGCGATCGAGGAATTCCCGCCCTATGAACTGAACCTGGAAAAAGGCAAGGAACTCTTCAATACGCCCTTCAAGAACGGCAAGACATATGCCAGCTGTTTCGAGAATGGTGGAATCGGGATCGCCAACCGCTACCCGTTTTTCGACACAAAGTCGGGGCGCGTGATCACCCTGGAACTCGCCATCAACGAGTGTCGCAAAGCGAATGGTGAAGCCCCGCTGAATTACGAAAAAGGCCCTCTCGCCGATATCTCCGCCTACATGCACTACACCGCCCGCGGCAAACGCATCAACATCGTGGTCCCCGACGATCCGCGTGCGCTGGCAGCCTATGAGCGCGGCAAGGCAAGCTTCTTCGCCAAGCGTGGCCAGCTCAATATGTCCTGCGCGGACTGCCATATCGCCAACGCCGGCAACAAGATCCGTGCCGACATTCTGAGTCCGGCACTGGGTCAGACCACCCATTTTCCGGCATACCGGTCCACATGGGGCGATCTGGGCACCCTGCACCGCCGATATGTCGGTTGCAATGAGCAGGTGCGCGCCAAACCCTACGAGGCGCAGAGTGAGGAATACCGGGATCTCGAGTATTTCCATACTTATATTAGTAACGGACTGCAGATCAACGGCCCCAGCACTCGCAAGTAGTATCGCTGTTCCGACTGGCAAAGCCCGGCTTGGCAAAAGTCGGGCTTTTTTTATCCCGTTAACGGGGGCCGGCGGGTGCTCGTCCATCCATGCCTGATCAAAGCAACACGGAGCCATACCATGAACCTGTCACGTCGTGAATTTCTCCGCATGCTCGCCATCGCCAGCGCCGCCGGCTTCAACCTCTCAGGCTGCGACTCGGGCGACAAGGCCGGGCAGTCAACCGCCGTAGGAATGAAACCGGCGCAGGCACCCGCCGACCCCTACGAATTGCCGCCCTTCGGCAATGTCTCGCTGCTCCATTACACCGACTGTCATGCACAGCTGCTGCCAGTGTATTTCCGCGAACCCAGCATCAACCTTGGCGTCGGCGACATGAGGGGCAAGCCACCGCACCTGGTCGGAGAACGGTTTCTCGCCTACTACGGCATCAAGCCCGGTACCCTGGATGCACATGCCTTTACTTGCCTCGATTTCGTCCAAGCCGCCCGCAAATACGGCAAGACCGGCGGGTTCGCGCACCTCGCCACCCTTATCAGGAAACTGCGCGCCCAGCGGCCGGGCTCACTGCTGCTGGACGGCGGCGACACCTGGCAAGGTTCGGGCACCTCACTCTGGACCAAAGCCCAGGACATGGTGGATGCCCAGCTACTGCTGGGCGTGGATATCATGACGCCGCACTGGGAAATGACCTTCGGCGCCGAACGGGTCATGGAGATTGTCGACAATGACTTCAAGGGCAAGATCGACTTCGTCGCGCAGAACATCGTCGACAATGAATGGGAAGAAACCGTTTTCAAACCCTACAGCCTGCGGGAAATCAACGGCGTACCTACCGCCGTCATCGGCCAGGCATTCCCCTACACGCCGATCGCCAACCCGCGCTACCTGGTGCCGGACTGGAGCTTCGGGATCCGTGAAGAGAGCATGCAGAAAACGGTGAACAAGGCACGCGCGGAAGGCGCCCAGGTCGTCGTCGTGTTGTCTCACAATGGCATGGACGTCGACCTGAAGATGGCGTCACGGGTTACGGGGATCGATGCCATCATGGGAGGACACACGCATGATGCCGTACCGGCGCCGGTCGTGGTGGATAACACCGCCGGCAAGACACTGGTAACCAACGCCGGGTCCAACAGCCAGTTCCTCGGCGTGCTGGACCTGGATGTGAAGGACGGCAAGGTACGGGACTACCGCTACAAGCTGCTGCCGGTGTTCTCCAACCTGCTCGATGCCGATCCGGCCATGAACGCCTATATCGAGAAGGTACGCGCACCCTACAGGGATAAACTGGGGGAAGTTCTGGCCATGACCGATGAGGTGTTGTACCGGCGCGGAAATTTCAACGGCACCTTTGACCAGCTGATCTGTGATGCGCTCATCGATGTCAAGGGTGCGCAGATTTCCTTCTCACCCGGTTTCCGCTGGGGCGTCAGTGTGCTGCCGGGCGAGGCCATCACCCTCGATCACGTGATGACCCAGACGGCCATCACCTATCCGATTACCACCCTCAACAACATGACCGGCACCCGCATAAAGGAAATTCTCGAGGATGTCGCGGACAACCTGTTCAACAAGGATCCCTATTACCAGCAGGGTGGTGACATGGTGCGAGTCGGCGGACTCCAGTACGCAATCGATCCGGGTGCGGATATCGGCAACCGGATATCGGACATGGAACTGAATGGCGTGCCTCTCGACCCGAACAAGGAGTATGCCGTCGCCGGCTGGGCGAGCGTACAGGAGCAGCCGGATGGCGTGCCGGTGTGGGATGTGGTCACCGAATACCTGCGCGCCAAAAAAACCATCAGCCGCATCGCGCTGAA
>JAHKKL010000378.1 GCA_020027635.1 Gammaproteobacteria bacterium | reverse complement strand
GCAGCCTTTCCTTGGCAAACCTCTTCCCGGTTGCCGCGAGACTGGCGAGCGGGTATCAGCAGACCAGCGGGTCGAGTGGTGAGGTACAGACGATTCCGCTGTCATCGTCGCTCATGACCCTGGCACCCCACCAGTACTTCACGGTCATGTTCGATATTTCGGCCTATTCACCAGGCGGCGGGTCGGCAAATTTCGCCAAAACGCTGACCCCTGCCCCGGATTTCTTTACCGATGAAAACGGCCTGCCCGTGACGGACATTGTCACCGCCGGACCTGCCTTCGCCGCGGATGTGCCGCCTGCCAGTCTGGCGCTCACACCGGCATCGGCCACCAACCCGGTCGGCACGGCCCAGACCGTCACCGCGACGGTAACAGACGTGAATGGCGCCCCGATCGCCGACGCGGTGGTGTTCTTCACCATCACATCCGGCCCCAATGCCGGATCAGGGTCTTCAGGACCCATAGCGACGAATGCCAGCGGCGTGGCCGAGTTCACCTATACCGACACGGCCGGCGTCAGCGGCACCGACACCATCCAGGCGGAAAGCGGCGCGTTGCTGTCGAACCTTGTCACCAAGACCTGGACAACGCCGGGCGCACTGGATCACATCACAATCGCTCCGGCGAGTGCCACGGTCGCGGCAGGGGTCCCGCAAGCGTACACCGCACAGGCATTCGACCGTTTCAATAACAGCCGCGGCGATGTGACAGGAGCGACGACCTTCTCGATCACGGATGGCTCTTGTACCACCGGTGCCTCCTGCTCAGCGACAAGCTTGGGCACGCATACGGTGACAGGCGATTACCTGGGCAAGACCGCTACAGCGGTATTGACGGTGCACGGATTCGATTTTACGGGCTTCTTCCAGCCGATCGATAACCCACCGGTCGTCAACGTCGCAAAGGCCGGAGCCGGCTTACCGGTGAAGTTCAGCCTGAACGGGGATCAGGGGCTTAATATCCTGTCTGCCGGCTACCCCGTATCACGGCCTATCGTATGCGATACCCTTGCGCCTTCATCTGCCGTGACGGAAGAGACCGTAAGTTCCGGCGGCAGCAGCCTCTCCTACGATGCGGTCGCGGATCAGTATGTCTACGTCTGGAAAACCAGCAAGGCCTGGGCGAACACCTGCCGGCAGCTCATCATAAGGTTGAGTGACGGCACGGATCATGTGGCGAATTTCCGGTTCACGAAATAACGCCACGAAGAGGTCGGAGGGACTGATAGAGTCCCTCCGTGATTGCAATCTTCGCCGGCGGGAGCGGGTTTTATCGCAATATAGAGAATCTTTGATTAATCCACTCGGCCCGGGTGAGGGGAATCACTTCGTCAACCCAGGCTGCAGAATCACTACAGCACGCGCCAGAGCGCTCCGGGTTCGAGCAGGCGGTCACGCACGTGGCGTGCGTAATCGTCACGCACCGACCCGTAGATGAACCGTAACCATGCGCCGACCGCCGCGACAATCAGAATCAGCCGCAGCAGTACCCAGACCCCGGGGGAATCCACGAACAACAACAGGACCAGCGGCCAGACGTACAGGAGTCCGCGGATACCGTGTTTGGCAGCGATCAGCGCAATGGCACCGACGCGCAACGCGCGCTGTCTTCCCGAGCGGTCGTGCCCTCACGCGACACGTGCACATCCCTGTGCATCGTCCCTGCTGTCGACGGCAACTGCTCCCTGCGTTGCTCTACCTCCTGCGTCCCTGCAGTCGACGGTCCCTGTTTCGCAGACCCCGCACCTGCTGCCAGCGTTGGCAGGCGGCATCCGGACACCAGGGTGGCAAGACCGTCTGCCGCAGGGATGCGGCAGTCGAGCCTACAGGGATGTATTTACGGCGTGTCTTGCGGCCCTGGTCCGGATGCCGTCCTTCTCCGCCGTGGCTGAGTTTCAGGGGTAATCAGGAATTCCATTTCCAGGCGGCTTGAATGCAAACTGTGTACGCCGGGTCGGTTTTTGAGTAGGCTATCGACCATGTTGTCTGCTCCGCATTCGATCCCCTCGAGCATGCCAGCGCGCGTGCTCTGCCGCCTGGGTCTTCTCCTGTGCTGTCTCGTGTCCGCGCGCGGCGCCCTGGCCGATTATCCCATCGAGGTCATCGAGTTGAAGGCGAGGACGCTGGGTGAGGTGCTGCCCGTGGTGCGCCCGCTCGTCGGCAGCGATGCGGCAGTGACCGGCATGGGGAACAACCTCATCATCAAGGCATCGCCGGCGCAGGTTGAGGCCGTCAGGAAAGTCCTGGCCGAAATCGACCGTCCGCCGAAGCGGCTGCTGATCACGGTCAGCAACCAGGGAGAGGATCTCGGCAGCTCCTCCGGCTACGCCGCCAGCGCCGATATCAAGATCGGACAGGGTCAGGTCGGCATCAATTCTCCCGGCCGCCCGGTCGGGGACAGCCGGGCCCGCATCGCCCTGCACGACGCCGATACCCAACGCTCGCGTACCGCCAGCCAGCAGGTCCAGGCGCTGGAAGGGCGACCGGCCTATATCAGCGGCGGATCGCAGGTCCCGGTGCGCGAACGGCAGGATTATTTCGTCAACGGCGTTCCCTACCGGAGAGAGGTGACCGGGCTGCAGGATGTCAGCAGCGGTTTCACCGTGGTGCCGCGGCTGAGTGGCGAGTTCGTATCGCTGGAGATATTGCAACACAACGACCGCCCTGCGGGGACCGGGGGTCGCATTGACACCCAGCGCGCAGGAACCACGGTCCGCGCCCGGCTGGGGGAGTGGGTCGACCTCGGTGGTATCGATACCAGCGGCGCCGGCAGCCGTTCCGGCCTGGGCTACGCAACGCGCAGTCAGAATCTTGCTACGCAGCAGATTCGCGTCAAGGTAGAGTGCCTCGATTGCC
>JAHKKL010000066.1 GCA_020027635.1 Gammaproteobacteria bacterium | reverse complement strand
TGAACGGAGTGAAACCCGGGTTTCGCTATCGCTCAACCCAGGCTACCTCCTCACTTCAGTGCAGGCTACTCGTAGGTTCGAATTCATTCGAACAGAACGCTCGATCACACGCCGTTGTGCGTATAAATTCGCACCTACGCATCCCCCCTTTGAGGGTGCCGTTCCGGGGATGTGCTGCTACAGATCGTAGCTCTGCTGAAGTCGCGGCATCTCCACGCGGGTATTGGCGAGTAGGGACGCGAAGGCGCTCATGTTGTCCGGCTCGCCGTGCACCAGGTAGGTGGTTGTGGGATTGCCGGTATGGCGGTGCCAGGCGAGCAGTTCCGCCTGCCCGGCATGGGCGGAGAAACCGCCGATGGTATGGATCCGCGCGTTGACCGGGAATTCATCGCCGAAGATGCGCACCGTCTTCGCGCCATCCACGATGCGCCGGGCGAGGGTGCCCTCGGCCGCATAGCCGACGAACACGATGCTGCAGTTCGCCCGCCCCAGGTTGTGCTTCAGGTGGTGGCGCACCCGCCCGCCGGTGCACATACCCGAGCCTGCCATGATCACGGCGCCGCCCGCAATGCGGTTGATGGCCATGGATTCGGCGGTTTCCCGGGTGAAACGCAGCTCGGGCAACTGAAAGGGATCGCGCCCGGACCGGAACAGCTCGCAGGTTTCCTCGTCGTAGCACTCCGGATGACGCCGGAAGATCTGCGTGGCGGAGATGGCCATGGGGGAATCGAGAAACACCGGCATGCTGGCGGGCAGCACACCCTGCTCCACGCCCTCGCGCAGGTAGAACAGGATTTCCTGGGCGCGCTCCAGCGCGAAGGTCGGGATCACCACGTTGCCGCCGCGCTTGAGCGTGTCGTTGATGGCGCGGTAGAGTTCCTCGATGGAGGGCCTGAGCTGCTTGTGCTGGCGATCCCCGTAGGTGGTTTCCATGACGACCACATCCGCACGGGGAGGCGGCGTCGGGTCGCGCAGCACCGGGCGGCCGCTCAAGCCGAGGTCGCCGGAAAACAGCACCCGGCGCTGTTCGCCGCCTTCCTCCAGCTCGAGCAGAACGCTGGCCGAACCGAGGATGTGGCCGGCGTCGATAAAGGTGGCCTGGATGCCGGGGGCGAGCGGCAGGGCCAGATCGTAGACCGCGGTGCGGCCGAAATGTTCGAGCGCATTCAGCGCATCCAGCACGGTATACAGCGGAGCCGCGGCATCGCGTTGCCGCTCGCGCCGGTCGGCCCGGCGGTTGCGGTAATTGGCTTCCTCCTCGTTGAGATTGGCCGAGTCGAGCATCACCAGCCGCGCGAGTTCGCGGCTCGCGCCGGTGGCGATGATTTCGCCCCGGAAGCCGCGGCTCGATAGCAGGGGGATGCGCCCGCAGTGATCGAGGTGGGCATGGGTCAACAGCAGATAATCGATGGCGGCCGGATCGAAGCCGAAGGCATTGGCGTTTTCCTCGTCGAGTTCGCGTCCGCCCTGGTAGAGGCCGCAGTCGACGAGGAGGCGTCTGCCGGCGCATTCGATGAGATGGCAAGAGCCGGTGACGCCCTGGTCGGCGCCATGAAACGAGATTTTCATCGGCTTGTCCCCGGCGCCGGAAACAGCGGTTCACCGCACGTGCCGTACCAGTCCAGGATGCCGTCCCAGGCCTCCCCGGCCGTCTCGGCGAACCAGAAGATCTCCCGGTCTTCGGCGTCGATGACGCCCTCGTCCCGGAGAAAATCGAAATTGAGAGCGCGCTCCCAGAAGGCGCGTCCGATGAGCACCACCGGCACCGGCCGGATGGTGCGCGTCTGGATGAGGGTCAGGGTCTCGAACAGTTCATCCAGCGTGCCGTAGCCGCCGGGAAAGACGACCAGCGCGCGGGCGCGGCGCAGGAAGTGCATCTTGCGCAGGGCGAAGTAGCGAAACCGGAAACACAGCTCGGGCGTGATATACGGGTTGGGGAACTGCTCATGGGGCAGATCGATGTTGAGGCCGATGGTCTTGGCGCCGGCCTCGAACGCCCCGCGGCTCGCGGCTTCCATCATGCCGGGACCGCCGCCCGTCATGATCACCAGCCGGCAGTCCCGCGGGCCGTCGCCGGATTCGCCGACCAGCCGTCCGAATTCCCGCGCTACGGAGTAGTAGCGGCTGTTCTCGAGGATGCGCCGCGCCAGTGCCAGCTTGCGCTGCAGCTGCCGGTCGTCCGGGTGTTCCCGCAGCCGTTTCTCCAGGGTGCTCAGGCGCTGTTCGGCGGCCGCCGGCTCGACGATGCGGGTGCTGCCGAACACCACGATGGTGTGCCCGATCTCCTCCTGCTGCATCAGCAATTCCGGCTTCAGGTAATCGAGCTGCAGGCGCAGCCCGCGCACTTCCTCGCGTTCGAGAAAGTCCACGTCCTGGTCGGCGCGCCGGTAGCTCGGTGCCTCGAGCAGCGCCTGTATCCGGGCCGGCGCCCCGGGATCTTCCTTGCCGGGTTTGGGGTGGAACTGGGGCAGCGGCTCCCGGCGGTGCTCCGGGTGGGGCGGCTTCGGCACACCGTGCGGATCGGGATCGTGTGGGTCTGTCATGCAGTTACGCCTGTGCTGGAGGTTTATGCAGGTTAAAGCATACCCTGAATCGCCGGTTTGCTCCTGCCTTGGTTTCCCACCATAAATTTATTAATCGCCGGGCATGAGCAAGCCCGCTGCCTAATACATGCGGTGACGGAACAGCCAGCCGGCGAGGGTGAGGCTGATGAGGCCGATCACCGCCATGGGCCAGTACTGGTGGAGGAGCAGCGCGTAGGAACTGCCCTCGAGGAACACCCCGCGCAGCACGATCATGAAATAGCGCAGCGGATCGAGGTAGGTGAGCAGCTGCACCGCCCGCGGCATGTTCTCGATCGGGGTGGCGAAGCCGGACAGGATGACGGCGGGTACCAGGAACAGGAAGGCGCCGAGCAGCCCCTGCTGCTGGGTGATGGAGAGCGAGGAGATCATCAGCCCGACGCCGATGGCGGAGAGCAGGAAAAGACCCAGCCCGGCGTACAGCGCCCCCACGCTGCCGCGCAGGGGGATGTCGAACCAGTACATGGCGACCAGGATGATCAGCGAGCCCTCGATCAGTCCGATCAGGAGCCCCGGTAGCGACTTGCCGATCAGGATCTCCACCGGCCGCAGCGGGGTGACCAGCAGCTGATCGAAGGTGCCGGCCTCGCGTTCGCGCGCCACCGACAGCGCGGTCACCACCAGGGTGACGACCAGCGTCAGCAGTCCCACGATGCCGGGGATGATGAACCAGCGCGAGGAGAGCGTCGGATTGAACCAGGCCCGCATCACCAGATGCGCCGGGGCCGCCATGCCGCCGTGGCGCGCGGCCCACGCCTCGTTGAAGTCGATGACGATGGTGCGGGCATAATTCAGCGCCAGCATCGCGGTGTTGGAGTTGCGCCCGTCCAGGATGATCTGCGCGGAGGCGCTGTCGCCGCGGGCGAGGTCGGCGCTGAAGTGCGTGCCGAGATGCAGCACCATCAGGGCGCGCCGTTCATCGATCAGCGGGGCGATCTCCGCATCGTGATCCGGGGTGGCGATGACATGGAAATGCGGCGAGCCCTCGAACCGGCTGATGAACTCCCGTGAGGCGGCCCCGCCGTCCTCGTTGTAGACCGCGAGCGGGATGTCGTTCAGGTCGAAGGTCGCCGCGTAGCCGAAGATCATCAGCTGGATGATCGGCGGGCCGATCAGGACGAAGCGGCTGCGCTTGTCCCGCAGCACGGCCAGCAGTTCCTTGATGGTGAGGGCAATGATGCGCGCGAACACCGCCAGGTTCCTTCAGTCCAGCCGCTTGCTCGCCCGGCGGCGCACCAGGGCGAAGAACACCGCGGCCATCAGCGCCAGGGCGCCGGCGTTCGGCAGCAGCACCGGCCAGATATCGCCGGCCAGAAACAGGGTTTGCACGATGGAGACGAAGTAGCGTGCCGGCACCAGGTGGGTGATGAACTGGACCGGGGCCGGCATGGAGCCGATGTCGAAGATGAAGCCGGAGAGGATGAAGGCCGGCAGGAAGGTCACGATGATGGCGATCTGGCCGGCCACGAACTGGTTTTTCGATACGATCGAGATCAGCAGGCCCATGCCGAGCGCGACCAGCATGAACAGGGCGGAGGCGAGCAGCAGCAGCAGGAAGGAGCCGCGCAGTGGCACCTCGAACTGCCAGCGGGCCAGCACCACGGTGAGCAGCATGCCTCCCATGCCGAGAATGAAATAGGGGATGAGCTTGCCGAGCAGGATCTCCCGGATGCGGATCGGCGTGACCATCAGCGCCTCCATGGTGCCGCGCTCCCATTCCCGGGCGATGACCAGCGAGGTCAGCAGCGCCCCGATCAGCGTCATGATGACCGCGATCAGTCCGGGCACCAGGAAATGGCGGCTGTAGAGCGCCGCGTTGAACCAGACGCGCGGCTCGACCATCACCGGCGCCTCGAGTTCGCGTCCCTGCGCGGCGGCGTAATGTTCCAGCCAGCTCTGCCACGCTCCCTGGATGTAACCCTCGGTGATGCGCGCCTGGTTGGCGTTGACGCCGTTCACGATCACCCCGATCGGCGCATCGGCGGAGGAGAGCAGGCGGCGGCTGAAATCCTCGCGCAGCCACACGATGCCATCGACCTGCTGCGTGCGCAGCGCCTGCATGGCCGTCTGGATATCCGCGTAATGATAGGGGGTGAAATAGTCCGAGTGCTCGAAGGCGCGCAGCAGGCCGCTGGTGTTGGTGTCCGGATGGTCGGCGACCAGGGCGAGCGGAACGTCCTTGGCGTCGAGCGACACGCCGTAGCCGAACAGGAACAGCAGCACCACCGGCATCACGAAGGCGATGGCGATGCTGGAGGGGTCGCGCAGGATCTGCAGGAACTCCTTGCGCACCATGCCGCGCAGGCGCGTGCGTGCCCCGCCGCGGGCTTCAGGCCGCCGGTTCATGGCGCATCGCCCGCGCTTCGATCAGCCCGATGAAGGCATCCTCCATGGTGGGATGCGGATTCCCGGGCGTGCGAAAGCGCTGTTTCATCTCCGCCGGGGTGCCGAACGCCAGCACCTCGCCCTCCGCCATGATCACCAGGCGGTCGCAATAGTTGGCCTCGTCCATGAAATGGGTGGTGACCAGCACCGTGACGCCGGACTCCGCCAGGGCGTTGGTGCGCTCCCAGAACTCGCGCCGAGCGAGCGGATCGACGCCGGAGGTGGGCTCGTCGAGAAACAGAATGTCTGGCTCGTGCATCAGGGCGGCGGCGAAGGCCAGACGCTGCTTGAATCCGAGCGGCAGGTCGCCGCTGTTGCCATCGGCATAGGGCGCCAGTTCGAAGGTCTCGAGCGCCCAGCGGATGCGCTCCGCACGGGCAGCGCCGTCCAGCCCGTAGCTGCTGGCGAAGAAGCGCAGATTTTCCGCGACGGTCAGGTTGGCGTACAGGGAAAAGCGCTGCGCCATGTAGCCCAGCCGCCCGCGGGCCTTCGCGGCGGCATGGCGCAGGTCATGCCCGGCGACGGTGAGTTTCCCTGCGCTTGAGGGCAGCAGCCCGCAGAGCATGCGGAAGGTGGTCGACTTGCCGGCGCCGTTGGCGCCCAGCAGGCCGAAGATCTCCCCGCGCCGCACCGCGAAACTGACGCCCTTCACGGCGACGAAATCCCCGAAGCGGCGGTACACGTCCCGCACCTCGATCACCGTGTCAGCGCCCGTGGCGGCCGGCGGCCGGGCGTGGGTCGCCTCGACCGCGCGGCCCGCCTCGCGGGCCGATTTCAGCCGGGCGATGAACGCGTCCTCGAAACGCGGCGGCACGGCCTCGACCGGTACGCCTGCGCCGGCGGCCTGCAGGACGGCGGGCGGCTGCGCGGCGGGTTGCGCCATTACCACGCGCACCGCCTCCCCGTCGATGAGCGCATCGATCACGCCGGGCAGCGCTCCGAGGCGCTGCTGCAGCCGGCGCTTGCCGGCGCCCTCGGCCGCGACCCGCCAGGTCCGGCCCTGCATCGGGGCGCTGAACGCGTCCGGCCTTCCCTGACCGAGCAGCGCCCCCTTGTGCAGCAGGACGACTTCGTCGCAGCGCTCCGCCTCGTCCAGATAAGCCGTGCTGAGCAGCACGCTCATGCGCTCCTCGCGCACCAGGCGGTAGACGATCTGCCAGAGCTCGCGGCGTGACACGGGGTCCACCCCGACGGTGGGTTCGTCCAGCAGCAACAGGCGCGGCGGATTGACCAGGGTGCAGGCCAGACCGAGCTTCTGTTTCATGCCGCCGGAGAGCCGTCCGGCCAGACGCCGGGTGAAGGGACCCAGCCCGGTCATGTGCAGCAACTGTTCGTAGCGGGGCGGCCGCTGCGCTTCGGGCAGCCCCTGCAGGTCGGCGTAGAAATCGAGGTTTTCCTGCACGCTCAAGTCCTCGTACAGGCCGAAGCGCTGCGGCATGTAGCCGAGGGCCGACTGGGCCTCGAGGGGATCGGCGACCACGTCGATGCCGAGCGCGCGGATCGCCCCGCTATCCGGCCGCAGCAGTCCGGCGGCGAGCCGCATCAGCGTGGTCTTGCCGGCGCCGTCGGGACCGATCAGCCCGGTGACCCGGGCGGCGGGGATCTTGAGGTCGACCCGGTCCAGCGCGGTGATCGTGCGGCCGCCGACGCGGAAACTCCGCGTCACGCCGGCGAGCGACAGGGCCGGTGCGTCGGCGCCGGGCGCGCCCATGTCAACGGTTCCCGCAGGGGTTGTCGTTCGGCGGCGCCCCGGCGGCCGGTTGGCCGAGCGCGATGGTGACCGTGACCGGCATGCCCAGGCGCAGTTCGGCGGCGGGATTGCAGGAAAAGACCCGCAACTGGTAGACCAGGCGCGTGCGCAGTTCCGGTGATTCGACGTTCTTCGGGGTGAATTCGGCCGTGGGCGAGAGGTAGCCGACCCAGCCGCTGTAGACCTTTTCCGGGTAGCTGTCGGAGCGGATTTCCGCCTTCATGCCGGGCGCGATTTTTCCCAGGTCGGGTTCGGGCAGCCAGGCGCGCACCCACACAGGATCGATCATCGCCAGCGTGAGCACCGGCGACTGCGGCGTGGCCAGATCGCCGGGTTCCAGCAGCCGGTCGCGCACGATCCCTTCGGCCGGCGCGGACAGGACGGTGTCGGCCAGCCGTTCTTCCGCCAGCGCGAGCGCGGCGCGGCGCGCTTCGAGTTCGGCCCGGGCCTGTGCGATGTCCTCGCGCCGCGGGCCGGCGAGCACCAGGTCCAGCGTCGCCTCCGCGGCCTTGGCCTGCGCCGCGGCGGAATCGGCGGCTCCCCGGGCGACGTCCACCGTTTCCGGCGAGGTGAGTTTTTTCGCGAGCAGCGATTGCTGCCGCGCATGGGTGTCGCGCGCGGTCTGCGCTTGCGCCGTGGCGGCCGCGAAATCGGCGCGCGCCTTGGCGATCTCCTCCGGCCGGCTGCCGGCCTCGAGTCTTGCCAGCGCCTGTGCCTGAGCCTCCGCCATGGCCTGGGCCTCATTCACCGCCGCCTTGAGGCGCGGCTGGTGCAAACGCGCCAGGACCTGGTCCCGGCCGACCTTGTCGCCCTCCTGCACCAGGATCGCCTCGATGTGCTCGCTCTCGGTGAAGGCGAGCTGCACCTCGCGGACCTCCACGTTGCCGTACAGCGTGATCCACGGTATCGAAAAATCAGCACGACCAGATTGACTCGGGATCACGATCGCTTGTCAGGCCCGATTTCTATTCGCTTAACTTCCGGCGTAACATACGCATCTCTGTAGCGGTAGTATAAACAATGAATGTCACGAGCAAGGAAGCAAGAATAAGGGAAGACCCGATTGTACCGAAATCGAGCCCGCCCTTTGCGACGGGTTTTGTAAGAAGGTCTCCGAAGGTTGCTCCAAACGGACGAGTCAGAATGAAAGCGATCCAGAACAACATGACTCTATTATACCGGGTGAAGTACGCAGCAAGGACGACCAACCCGAGCAGTCCCCCGATGAGACCGGCCCCTCCCAGAAACCCTAGACCGGAGTCATCGGCAAGGAAGTCTCCCAA
>JAHKKL010000377.1 GCA_020027635.1 Gammaproteobacteria bacterium | reverse complement strand
TAACCCTGCGCCTCGCCCAGGCGCGCGGCGGCCGCCAGCTCGCGCGGATCGCTGCCGCCAAGCTGCAAGGCCAGCGGGTGCTCCGCGGGATCAAAGGCCAGGATCCGTTCCGGGTCGCCCCGCAGCAGCGCCGCGGTGGTCACCATTTCGCTGTAGAGCCGGCAACGGCGGGAGATCTGGCGCAGAAAATAACGGCAGTGGCGGTCGGTCCACTCCATCATCGGCGCCACGGAAAAACAATGATCGGATTTGCTGTTAATAGCTCGTCGCTCCGAAGCTGGACTCTGGTACAGCACGTAGGTGTCACGATACCTGTTACTCATCGCATTGAGTAGGTGAGCATCATCACACATTCCAAAATAGCGCTTTTGTATTTTTTCCTGCGGTGATATATTCACCCTCAGTGTCGGAAATCAGCAAATTATCCTGTTTACCAAGGAGTTAGCTATGGATAGTACCCGCTCTGCGCTGTTTGCATGTTCACTGGCCTTCCTGTTAGCAGGACCTGTCAACGCTGATACGCTGCTGATGGACAGCGCCCAGTCGCCCCCCCAGGTGGCAACGCCCCAAAGAGGCATGACGATGGATGCCGTGCGCGCCAAATTCGGCAACCCGGTGACGGAACATCCCGCCGTACCCTCCAACGAAGGTCCGCTGCATCCCCCGATTACCCGCTGGGATTATGACGGCTACTCGGTTTTCTTTGAGAACAGCACGGTATTGCACTCCGTGGTGAACCCCACGCAAGCCAAGTAACCCCTCCCTCTGTTTCCCAGCCTGTCTGGCGAATGCCATGCACGGGTATCGTCTTGTCCCTGAAACCGCGACCCAATCCGGCATCCTGCTGACGTGGCCACACGTCCACAGCGCCTGGGCCAACAGCCTGGACAGCGTTGCCGCGGTGTATCTCGAAATTGCCCGGGCGGTCGTGGCGCACGAGAAACTGCTCGTCGTCTGCTACGACCAAAACCATGACGCGGAAGTCAGGCAGGCATGCGCCCGGGCCGGCGTGCCGCTTGACTCCATTCGCTTCTTCCTTGCCCAAACGAACGACACCTGGATCCGTGATTACGGACCCCTCGCGGTTTCGGACGGCAGCGGATTGCGTCTGCTCGATTTTGCCTTCGACGGCTGGGGCAAAAAATACCCTGCCGGGCTGGATAATGAAGTCACGCGGAGGCTGGAATCGGCGGGCGTGTTCGGCGCCGACTGCCGGCGCTTCCGGCTGGTTCTCGAGGGCGGCAGCATCGACACCGACGGCGAGGGCAGCCTGCTCACCACCTCGAACTGCCTGATCACGAACAGCCGCAATCCCGGTTATGACAAACCGGCGTTTGCACGGCTCTTTGCCGAGGAGATGGGCATACAGAGGGTGCTCTGGCTCGATCACGGGGAACTCGAGGGGGACGACACCGATGCGCATATCGACATGCTGGCCCGTTTCTGCTCACCGCTCACCATCGCCTACACGCAATGCACCGACCAAAGCGACAGTCACTACGCGGGACTGAAAGCGATGGAAAAGCAGCTCGGCACTTTCACGACCCTGGAGGGCCGTCCCTATCGACTGCTGCCCCTGCCGCTGCCGGCACCGGTCCACTCCGCCAGCGGCGAACGGCTGCCGGCCAGTTACGCCAACTTCCTCATCATCAACGGCGCGGTGCTCGTACCGATCTATGACGACCCGGCCGATGGCATTGCCCTCGATCGGCTCGCCGGGGCATTTGCCGGACGGCGGATCATCCCGATCAACTGCCTGCCGCTCATCCAGCAGTATGGCAGCCTGCACTGCGCTACAATGCAGTTGCCGGCGGGCGTCCCGTAAGTTCCGTCGAACACTCCGTGCTCTACGATAAAAAAACCCTTTTAAACTACCAGAACCGATGAATACCCAGAAGCTAACCGTCGGATTGATACAGCAGCGCTGCTCTGCCGATGCCGCCCAGAATCTGACGGCGAGTATCGAGGGCATCAGGAAAGCGGCGGCACGGGGCGTCCGGCTGGTGCTGCTGCCGGAACTCCATACCAGCCTGTATTTCTGCCAGACGGAGGACGCGGCCAACTTCGACCTGGCGGAGAGCATTCCCGGGCCCACCACCGAACGGCTGGGCAAGCTTGCCGCCGAACTCGGGGTGGTCATCGTCGCGTCCATCTTCGAGAAACGCGCGGCCGGGCTATACCACAACACGGCGGTCGCGATCGAGAGCGACGGCCGTATCGCCGGCCGCTATCGCAAGATGCACATTCCCGACGACCCCGGTTATTACGAAAAATTCTATTTCACACCGGGTGACCTCGGCTTCAACCCGGTGCAGACGTCCGTGGGCAGTCTGGGCCTGCTCGTCTGCTGGGATCAGTGGTATCCGGAGGCGGCCCGCTTGATGGCCCTTGGCGGCGCGCAGATCCTGCTCTACCCAACGGCGATTGGCTGGAACCGGGGCGATGCCGCCGACGAACAGGCACGCCAGCGCGAGGCCTGGCTGACGATCCAGCGCGGACACGCCATCGCCAACGGCCTGCCCGTCCTGACCTGCAACCGCACGGGATTCGAGACCGACGGCTCCGGGCACACGGACGGGATTCAGTTCTGGGGCAGCAGTGCGGTGTTCGGCCCCCAGGGCGAGATTCTCGAACAGGCCACGGAGAACGAGGCCGGCGTCGTCGTCGCCGTGATCGACCTGAACCGCACGGAAGACTTCGGTCATTTGGCTCGCCAAACTCCCTTGTTTTCGCGCAGCGCGCCTTGCCTCGCACGCAAATCGACTCCCTCGCGACGGCCGTCGATATTTTCACAAGCTCTGAGTCCGTGAGCCTGGGGGCACGCGGGCGAGCCGGTAGTAAGGGCCGCGCATTCCATGGATAATGTTCCCATCGGCTTTGGCGCTATCCAGGTACTACACCATGATTCTGATTCTGCATGCGGACACCGACAAGAACGGTACCGCCTACCGGCATTTGCTGGAGCATCTGGCTAACCTGCCGAACATCACGATCCGGGTACATGACGAGGTGGGCGCACAGCAGACGCTGACCGAGATCTATCTCGTGGGCGACACGGCCGCGCTGCAACTCGAGGACATGGCGAGTCTGCCCTGTGTGGAGCGGGTCGTGCGCGTATCCGAGGAATACCGCATCCTCGGTCGCCATCACGATGACAACCGTCCGACCCACTTCGAATACAACGGCGTGCGCTTCGGCCAGGACAACCTGAATGTGTTCGCCGGCCTGTGCGCCGTCGACACCCCCGGGCATGTCGAACTCATGATGCAGGCCCTGCAGGAACGCGGTCTGCCCTGCACCCGCATGGGCGCCTACAAGCCGCGCACCAACCCCTACTCCTTCCAGGGGCACGGCAAGAGCTGCCTGCCCTATGTGTTCGAGCTGGCGGGCAAATACGGCATCAAGGTCATCGCCATGGAAGTGACCCA
>JAHKKL010000376.1 GCA_020027635.1 Gammaproteobacteria bacterium | reverse complement strand
CCTCGGACAGTATGAGTTGGCCGGAATAAGTGGCAAAAATAGCGATGCGTCGAGGCGTCCTTTATATGAAAAATCGGGGACAGACCACGGTTTTCCACGCGCTTAAACTCTGACCCGGTATATAGCCACGGAATCACACGGAAGAGATAGACGGTGTGAGTCACTATTCCGTGTTTTTCCGTGGCCAAAGGGACGTCACTAGGGACGACACCCCTTAACGAAGCGCCATTCGCATCGAGCTGTAGGGTGTGTTGCTCGATCACCGGTCTCGGCCGGTCCGCCGGTCGATGATCCGCCTCACGCCGTCCCTGATGTCCAGGATGACCTTCTCCGTGGCCGCCCAGTCGATGCAGGCGTCGGTGACGGACACACCGTACTCGAGGTCGGCGGGATTCTCCGGAATGGGCTGGTTGCCCCAGTTGAGATTGCTCTCGATCATCAGGCCGATGATCGAGCGGTTGCCCTCGATGATCTGGTTGGTCACGTTCTGCGCCACCAGCGGCTGCAGCGCCGGATCCTTGCTGGAGTTCTCGTGGCTGCAGTCCACCATGATGTTCGGGCTGAGGCCCGCCTGCCGCAGCGCCCGCTCGCAGATCGCGACATTCACGGAATCGTAGTTAGGCTTGCCGTTGCCGCCGCGCAGCACCACATGGCCGTAGCGGTTGCCGGCGGTGGAGACGATGGAAACCTGGCCGTCGGGGTCGATGCCGAGAAAATTGTGCGGGTGGCTGACGGATTTCAGGGCGTTGACGGCCACGGCCAGCCCGCCGTCGGTGCCGTTCTTGAAGCCGACGGCGCAGGAGAGCCCGCTCGACATTTCCCGGTGCGTCTGCGATTCGGCGGTGCGGGCGCCGATGGCCGACCAGGCGATGAGGTCCTGCAGGTATTGCGGCGAGATCGGGTCGAGCGCCTCGGTCGCGAGCGGCAGGTCGAGTTCCGCCAGTTCCAGCAGCAGGCGGCGGGCGATGTGCAGTCCTTCCTCGATCTCGAAGGAGCCGTTCAGGTGCGGGTCGTTGATCAGCCCCTTCCAGCCGATGGTGCTGCGCGGCTTCTCGAAATAGACGCGCATCACCAGGTAGAGCGTGTCCTTGACCTGTTCCGCCAGCGCCCGCAGGCGCCGGCCATAGTCGATGGCGGCGACCGGGTCATGGATGGAACAGGGCCCGACCACGATGAACAGGCGTTTGTCCTCGTGGTCCAGAATGTCCTTGATGATGCCGCGGCCCCTGATGACGGAGGCGGCCGCCCGCTCGGTGATCGGCAGCCGGCGCTTGAGTTCCTCCGGCGTGATCAGCCGCGTGTAGGAGGCGATGTTGAGATTTTCGACCCGTTTGTCAGTCATGTGCGGTTCCGCTGGTGCGAGGCGTCTGCATCAGGAGACCAATCTACCAGTTTTCGGCGCCGGATAACCACACCGTATCGCCGGCAGCGGCGGGCGGGGCGGCCGCGGACGGCGGTGTTTACTTCGACTTCTGGTAGGTTCCGACCAGTTCCGCCTGGCCGATGACGTGCCCCTGCATGGCGGTTTCGAGCGCCTTCTTGGACGGCTTGCCGGATAATTCGAGCAGCGTATCCAGGGCGTAGAGCTTGTGAAAATAGCGGTGACGGCCGACGGGAGGGCAGGGGCCGCCGTAGCCGGTGCGGTTCCAGTTGTTCAGCCCCTGTCCGGTTCCCGGGGGAAGCGCGTCCGGGGTGATGCCTTCCGGCAGGCCCGCCGTAGCCGGCGGCAGGTTGAAGAGCACCCAGTGCACCCAGGTCATGCGCGGGGCCTTCGGGTCCGGCGCATCGGGATCGTCGACGATGAGGACCAGGCTGCGGGCATGGTCGGGTACGCCCCGCCAGTCGAGCGGCGGGGAGATGTCGTCCCCCTGGCAGGTATACCGGGACGGGATTCCGCCTCCGTCGGTGAAGGCGGTCGATGTGATGGTCAGCGACATGGTCTCCTCCGCGCGCGGCAAACCGGTGGGCATGCACACAGTGTAGTACAGCGTGAGCGCCGCCACGGCGAGGTAACGCGGCGGGGCGCGGCGACACCGGAATCCCGCCGGTCCGCTCATGCCGTGCCGCGGTCGGTCAGCGGCGCACAGAACAGCGTCTTGATCTGACCCAGATGTTCGTAACGCTCGCTGCCTTCATGGACCGGCAGTTGCAATGGAAACGCGACGTCGGCATAAGCCTGTTCCGTCATCAGGATGTATTCCTCCAGCGGCACCGAGTTCTTGAGCAGCCGGTGGGCCAGGATGACATCCCCTCCCGAGAGTTCGTCAAACTGCTCGATGCGATAGAACACGGCCGTGCCGCTGTGCACGATGATCTTGAGCCTGAGGGCGCCGATGTGGCTGCAGGCCCCGCAGTCGCATGCCCCGTATCCGGTGAGTTCTTCCAGCTTGCGGTGGAAGACCGCAAAGAACTGCAGCAGCTTCGCGCCGATGTTTTCCCGCGCTTCATTCCAGGCGCGAAGGTCACCGGGTTTCTTCGCATAGAGGAAGACCGCGTCCCCTTCGAGCTTGGCCAGCTCCAGGGGGAGTTCAACCTGGGCGATGAGGGCGCGGATCAATTGGGTGATGATCTCGTGGCTGTGTTCCACCGCCATCCGGGTATCGACCATGAACCGGGTATAGCCGCCGATGTCGGCCAGCATCAGCACCACCTTGTTGACAGTTGTGTCACTCATGAGCGATCACCGAGGTTGGCACGTCTCGTCTCGTGGCACCTCGAAATATCCGTAACGAACCGATCTGCAGCAGCGAGCTTGTTGTGCCCATTGGGTAGGCTCGCAAACCTGTCCATCAGTCATCTCCTGGCCCGCTGTTGTAGGAGCGGGCATGCCCGCGAACAGAACGATGCCTATTCAAGAGGTTCGCGAGCGAGCTCGCTC
>JAHKKL010000375.1 GCA_020027635.1 Gammaproteobacteria bacterium | reverse complement strand
AATTGTCGAGGACGCCGGGAGCTGCTGGCGCGCGCATGGATGCCCCGGCGTCCGTGTCCACGCTGCTCTATCAGCCGCTCGGCTCGGTCGCGCCAGCGGCGAATTTCCTGGTGTCGGATTCCGATTTTGTCGAGGTGCTCACCGAGATTGATATCCAGACACCGATTCCGGAAATGGTGCAGCAACTGCGCGTCGACCGGCATTTCCTGTTCCTGGGCTGCCGCTTCTCCACCCAGATCGAACGCATCTTCGCACGTCAGATCATGAAGCGTTCGTCGGCACGCCACTGGGCAGTAATTCCCGGTGAACTCACGCGCAACGAGCAACGCTTCCTCGCCGGGCAGGGTATCGAACGCCTGGATATGTCGTTGGATGATTTCGTCGCGCGGCTGACCGCGGGTGCCCCCGGGATGGCTGCGGCCTGATAGCCTGCCAATGCGCTTTTCAGGTCCTACTCAGCGTCATTCGGGGTAGACTGTGACTGCTTCCGCGCACGGGGTGTAGTCCGGAAACTGTTTCAGCTCCCCAAACGCTTCGTCGCTCAGCGCTGTCTGAGTTGGTTTTATGGTAAAGGACCGCGTGACCAAATCGTGACCGACTCCTGTCATCTCGTGTCCACTTCTGTCCACTTGTGGCAACTTAGCGCGGGGCCGGTGTGCGTAAGTTGTTGAAAACAGGGCGGCCAGAAAACGCCACTCGGGTCTGAAAATCCCCGTGTCGGCGGTTCGATTCCGTCCCTGGCCACCATTTAATCAATCAATCAATTAGAGACTCCTGGCTGCATGCCAGAAGGCTTTTGGGGCAGAAGTAGATTATTCTGAATAGCAGCCAATACCTCTTCTTATCGAATTACTACAGCGAGTTGGCAGTAACGATTTTAGAAAATATTTCTGCATAAAGTGAAGCCTGAACAAGTCCTGAGCAGACGTCGTCGAATATTTCGAACTAGCCATGAGGTGACGTTTGCTAAACCCACTAATCGATCGAATTTTGCAGGCAGGAGAGCTTGCGGGTGAGGCTGTCTGGTTTTGACGGATTTGTTGTCATTCAGTGTTGTCATTCAGAGATGCCACTCTGAATGACAACTAGGGAACAAAGGTACTCTTCAGCCTTTCCAGTGGATCAACCATGGATTCATGGGAGCAAGTTTAGGCCAATTGTTGCTGTTCGCTAGCCTGATAAAAACGGCGGCCCGAAGGCCGCCGTGTGGGTGATGCACAGATGACAGTGTGTCGGGGCCGTCACGGTGCGAAGGTCAACCATCGAGTTGAGAAGCTATCCAGGGCATGGAAACCAGTGCGATGGCGGCGGCGACGATATAAATCTTCAATTCACCTAGCCATGCGAGATACTGCAGACCTGGATCACCTAAAAAGTAAATTGCCATCAGAGCAATAATCAATTTGTTCATAATCATCTCCGTCACTACCTGCTGTTTCGATGGTTCCATGGTGCACTGATACAGACAATATTTCTGTGACCGATTGCATGCCGAATATAAACGCGCATCACAAATTTACGCAAAAACACACGCGTAGATAACAACACCCTATGTGGGGAACACTTGGCACCCGGGCTCAATATACAAAACCAGGCTAATGCAAAATCCTGTGCACCGTGGTCTTGAATCAACATACTTAAGGGGTGTAATCGCTATGTCTGATTGTCTGCCGCGGTGGCTTGTCAAGGAAATTCCCGAAGAACTTTCAGTTCGTGATTTCTATTGCTGCAAGATGGAATGTACGATAAGCAACTGGATGGTGTGCGAACAGCGCCATCCGGATCATGGCGATTGAGAGGGGTATCACCCGGCGCAATACCAGAAAACTCAAACAGAGTCGACCGCTTGAGCAATAGCGGCGTTTGCCTCTGCCACGCTGCGAGCCGGGATTATCGGGGGCGGGTGCGGTCTATATATCCACGTTCTGTCAGCTCCGGTTATGCACCGATTGTCAAAGAACGGCTGGTTGATACCGGAGAGTACTGCGTTCGTTGCAGCCCGCAACGTCCTGTCCAAGCTTTCTGGTCCAGGATATGCTGACCCAGCAGACAAAGAAGGATTCTGATTCAATAGGGTGCTAGCAGAATGACCGAGAAGGGTAGGAAACCTGCCCTGCAGTTATTTACGAGCGCTGGTGGCTTTCTTCACGGCCTGGATTGAGCCCGGCACTTCCACACCCTGGCTGTGCAGGTAGTCTTCGTAGTTGCCGCTGAAATTCACAATACCCGCAGGCCTCAACTCGATGATGCGCGTCGCGAGCGACGAGACGAACTCGCGGTCATGACTGACGAACAGCAGCGTGCCCGGATAATTTTCCAGCGCGGTGTTGAGCGACTCGATGGATTCCATGTCCAGGTGGTTGGTGGGTTCGTCCATGACCAGGATGTTGGGCTTCTGCATCATCAGCTTGCCGAACAGCATGCGACCCTGTTCGCCGCCGGAGATGATCTTCACGGATTTGTTGATGTCGTCCTGCGAGAACAGCATGCGTCCCAGCGTGGCGCGCACGGCCTGCTCGTCGTCGCCGGGTTGCTTCCACTGGCTCATCCAGTCGAACAGATTCAGGTCCATGGCGAAATCCGCGGCATGATCCTGCGCGAAGTAGCCGATGCTGGCGTTCTCCGACCATTTGACCATGCCGTGCTGCGGCTTCATCTCCCCCACCAGCGTTCGCAGCAGTGTGGACTTGCCGATGCCGTTGGGTCCGATGATGGCGACGCGTTCGCCGACTTCGATCGTCAGGTCGAGGCCGTTGAACAGCGGGATCCCGTCATAACCTTGGGCCAGGTGCTTCACTTCCAGCGCCAGACGATAAAGCTTCTTGTCCTGCTCGAAACGGATGAACGGATTGACGCGGCTCGATGGCTTGATGTCCTCGAGCTTG
>JAHKKL010000374.1 GCA_020027635.1 Gammaproteobacteria bacterium | reverse complement strand
GGTCTTCCCAGGCGTCCGCGGAGAGCGGCCAGCCATGGCTGAATACCACGGGCTGGCCGGCCCCCCAGTCCTTGTAATAGATCTGCGTACCGTCCCTGGTCGTGATCGTGGGCATGGAATGCCTCCTTTCTCTGGTTGGAGGATTGCCTGCTGTAGCCACTCTATTTCAGCCGACGTGTCCAGACGATCAGCGACTCCAGCAATTCCGCGATTTTCTCCCGCGTCTTCGGGTCGGTCAGGCGGCCCTGGTCATCGATTTTCTCCTGCGCAAAGGGGACCATCACCTCCGGACGGTTCAGGGGGTACATGTTCAGAAAGACGCAGCTTTGGCGCAGGTGATACTGAGCCCTCGCCGTGCCGAGCATCCCGACCGAAGCACCCATGATCGCCACCGGTTTCCCATCCAGCGCGTTGTCGCCGTATGGTCGGGAAGCGCAGTCCAGGGCATTCTTCAAGACCCCGGACATCGAGTAGTTGTACTCCGGGGTGGCGATCAGCAGAGCATCGGCGGCGCGGATCGCCGCCTTGAACGCCGTGACCTTCTCTGCCGGCTGCATTTCCAGGTCCTGATTGAACGGGGGAATCCCCGCCAGGTCGAGAATCTCCAGTTCCACCCCGGCCGGCACCATTTCCTGTGCGGCCCGCAACAGAGCCTTGTTGTAGGAGCCCTGACGGAGGCTCCCGGCAAAGCCGAGAATCGATAGTTTCGAAGTCATTATTCTCCCTCCTTATGGGAATCATACGCGCGTGAAGCCGAGGTTGAGCCGGGCATTCTCCACCGAGGCCTCTTGCAACAGGCTTGTCACCTGTTCGCGGACGATGCCGGAATCAGGTGAGCCTGGTGTTCTTGATCGGCAACCGACGTATGCGCTTGCCGGTTATGGCGAACAGGGCGTTGCAGATCGCCGGCGCGATGGGGGGTACTCCCGGCTCGCCCACCCCGGTCGGCAGACCTTCGCTCGGCACGATGTGCACGTGCGTCTCATAGGGAGCCTCGCCGATCCGTGCCACCGGGTAGTCGTGGAAGTTGGACTGCTGGACCCGGCCCTGGGCCGCGGTGATTTCACCCATCAGGGCCAGACTCGCCCCGAACACCGCGGCGCCTTCGAACTGCGCCCGCACGCGCTCGGGATGGATCACCCGCCCCGCATCCACCGCCACATCCATGCGCGGGATGCTGATCCGACCCTGGCCGTCGACCCGGACATCCGCTACCACTGCTATGTAGCTTAAGAAACTCCGGTGCGCGGCGAAGCCGAGCGCACGCCCCTTTTCCGGCTTCCTGTTCGCCCAGCCGGACTTTTCCGCTACCACCTCGACGACACGCCGCAGGCGACCCGTTTCCCAGGGGTACTGGTCGAGCGGTTTGCCGTAGTTGGGGTTTATCGTCCCCTCGGCCGTGAAATCGATGGTGCGCGGCCGGCCCAGGACGTCGAGGAAATACTCGATCCGGTCACGGCCCGCGGCCGCGGCGAGCTCGTCGATGAACGACTGGACCGCGAAGGCGTGGTAGATGTTGGCCACCGAACGGAACCAGCCGATGCGCACGTGGTTCCGCGCCGGCCCGTTCTCGGCGCGCAGGTTCGGGATGTCGAACGGCACGTCCACCCACCCCTGGGCCAGCTCGACGTCCCAGCCGTAGCGTGCCGAGGCGTCGAAGGTCGACGGAATCGGCGGGAAGGCGCACCGTTGCAGCCACGCCGTCGGCCGCCCCTTTTCATCGGTCGCCGCCTTCAGGTACATCGCGGCCACGGCGTGGTAATAGCCGTGGCGGATGTCGTCCTCGCGGGTCCAGGTCACCTGCACCGGCCTGCCGACTTTCTTCGACAGGATAGCCGCTTCGACAACGTAATCGGGCTTGGACTTCCGGCCGAAGCCGCCGCCGAGAAGCGTCACATGGCAGATCACGTCCTCTTTGGCGATCCCCATTGCCTTGGCCACCGCATCCTGCACGGCCTGCGGATTCTGGGTCGCGGCCCAGGCCGTTACCTTGCCGTTTCGGTACTCGGCCACCGCCGCAGGCGGTTCCATCGTGGCATGGGCGAGGTGGGGGACGTAATACTCGGCCTCGTGAATTTTAGCGGCCGTGGCGAACGCAGCGTCCACGTCGCCGATGGTCCGCACCACCTTCTGCGGCTGGCGCACCGTCTCCAGCAGCGACTTTCTAAAGGCCTCCGAGTCATAACCGGCGTTATCTCCCGGCTCCCAGGTGACCTTCAGCTTCTGCCGTCCCTGCTGTGCCGCCCAGGTGCTGTCGGCTATGACCGCCACTCCCCCCAGCGCCTGGAACGCATAGGGTGGCCTGGCCGCTTCGATCACCACCGTCCGCAGCACTCCCTTGACCTTGCGCGCCATTTTGTCGTTGTACGATTTCAGCCTGCCGCCAAGAACCGGCGACCGCTCGATGGAGGCGTACACCATCTTCGGCAGCCGGGCGTCGATGCCATAGGTGGCCTTCCCGGTGCAGATGTCAGGGAGGTCGACGATCGGCATCCCATGACCGATGTAGCGGAACTCGGACGGCGTTTTGAAGCGCAGCTCCCCTGGGCCGGGCACCGGCTCCTTCGCGGCAGCGGCTACCAGTTCGCCGAAGCCGATGGTCCGGCCGCCGGTGTGCACGACCCGGTGATTGTGCGCCCGGCACTCCGCAACCTGGACGCCCCATGTGGCGGCGGCCGCACGTTCCAGCATGAGCCGCGCCGTTGCTCCAGCCTGACGCAGGGGGTCATAGAAATCGCGGATCGATTTCGAGCCGTCGGTATTCTGGTCGCCATACCTGGCATCGCCGATCGCCTGCTCGATCCTGACCAGCTTCCAGTCGGCTTCCAGTTCATCGGCCGCCACCATCGGCAGCGCGGTGCGGATCCCCGTCCCCATCTCCGAGCGATG
>JAHKKL010000065.1 GCA_020027635.1 Gammaproteobacteria bacterium | reverse complement strand
GAACCATGAACGGACAAATCGCCTGACATTTATGGCATTTCCCGTTCACCCTTCGACAAGCTCAGGGCGAACGGGAGACTTGATCAGAGCTTCCTTAAATGTAAGTGACTATTCCGTGGATTCCGTGGTCAATCGGTACGTCAATTGGGATGATAGCCATCATATAGCGCCATTAACCGCTAGCCTGACTTGTTGCGGCAGGCGGAACAGATGCCGTACATGTAGAGGCAGTGGTCGGTCATTTCATAGCCGAGCCGTGCGGCAATGGCTTTCTGCCGCTCCTCGATCAATTCGTCGACGAACTCGTCCACCCGTCCGCATTTCACGCACAGGATATGGTCGTGATGGACCCCCTCGTTGAGTTCGAACACGGAATGACCGCCCTCGAAGTGGTGGCGCTTCACCAGACCAGCCGCTTCAAACTGGGTCAGCACCCGATAAACGGTCGCGAGGCCGATGTCCTCGCCGGTATCCAGCAAGGCCTTGTAGACGTCTTCCGCGCTGTGATGCCGGCTGCTGCTTTGCTCCAGGATATCCAGGATCTTCACCCTCGGCAGCGTAACCTTCAGTCCAGCCTTGCGTAACTCACTGGATTCCAATGGTTCCTCTCCTTTGCTAATGCCATGACAGGCAATGTTGGGGTATCATGCGGACGGTCATTCCGAGGGAACCCGACAGGTCTGCAGATGAAAAAGCTTCTCATTATTATCACCTGCTTTGCAAGTTTGCATCTTGTGGCCTGCGCCTCCCGGTTGCACCTGGTCCACAAGATCGACGTTCAGCAGGGTAATGTCGTTACCCAGGACATGGTTAATCAGCTCAAGACCGGCATGACCCGCAGCCAGGTCCAGTTCATCATGGGATCGCCGCTGGTGGTCGACACCTTCCACCAGCATCGCTGGGATTACATTTATTACTTCAAACCGGGTTACGGCGACGCCACCGAACAACGGGTTACGCTGTTATTCAATGACGACTCCCTCGCCAGCATCACCGGTTCGGTGCATCCCGAGGCGGGTGTCATCGTGGCGGGCGAGAACAGCACGCCGATAACGGTGGTCGTTCCACCGTATGAGCGGGTGGAACCCGGATTATTGAACAAGATCTGGCACTGGATAACCTTTCGCAAGCCCCCGGAATCCTAGCCCGCGCCCTTTTTCATGTCTTTGCCTTTGGCCGCGCGTTGTTTCCTGATTTCCTTGGGATCGGCGATCAACGGCCGGTATATCTCGACCCGGTCGCCGTTATGGAGGGTATCCGTCAGCTTGCACGGCTTGCCGAAGATGCCGACCTTGCCGCTTTTCAGATCGATCTCCGGAAACTGCTCGAGTATCCCGGAGGCGCGTATGGCCTGTTCCGCGGTTGTTCCTGCGCCAACCCGCAGTTCCAGGATCAGCTGCCGCCGCGGTAAGGCGTAGGCGACTTCGACCGTAAGAGGCTCAGCGTAATCCATATATTTCGACGGCGCGCTGCTGAAAGGCATCGACCAGGGTGTTGGCGATCTGACCGAATATTGGTCCGACGATCAGACCCAGCACGCGACTGGAGAAACCGTACTCGAGAAACAGCGCGATCTTGCTGCCCTCGGCACCCAGGGGATCGAAACGCCAGAATCCATCGAGCCGGTTGAATGGGCCATCGACCAGATGCATCTCGATCATCTTGTTTACCTGATGCCGGTTGCGCGTGGTGAAGGACCTGGTCATGCTACCGACGGCAAACTCGATACTTGCGCGCACCTCGTCAATATCACGGGACACTATCCGCGCCCCGTGACACCACGGCAAAAAACGCGGGTATGACTCGATGTCGCTCACCAGCTCGAACATTTCCTTTGGCGTATAGGGCACCAGCGCCGAACGATCAACCGATTCCACAACAATGTCCTGTCTGAACAATCCGCAATCAGATAATGCCGATAACGTTCAGGAACACGATCATCACCGCCACCGGCGTGATGTAGCGCACCAGAAACCGCCACAGGCGGTAGGAAAACCCGTCGCCCATGGCCAGTTCATCCACGCTGGAATCGCGGGGCATGCACCAGGCGGCGAACACGGCGATCAACAGCCCACCGAGTGGCAGCATGATGTTGGCGGTAAGGTAATCGAGCAGGTCGAAAACCGTATGATCATGGAAGATCGGGATCCAGGAAAGTAGTTTCACATCCGACCAGATGTTGAACGAGAACACCGTGAGCAGCCCGAACAGCCAGGTTACAACCCCTGCCACCACGGAGGCATGGATGCGACTCAAGCCGTGATTCTCCACCAGCCAGGCGACGGCCGGCTCGATCAGCGAGATGGCGGAAGTCCAGGCGGCGAACACGAGGAGGACGAAAAACAGCATACCGAAGAACGCCCCCCCGTCCATATGGCCAAAAGCGATGGGCAGGGTCCGGAATATCAGGCCGGGGCCGGAGGCAGGTTCGAGGCCGTTGGCGAAGACGAGGGGAAAAATGGCAAGTCCGGCCAGCAGGGCCACTACCGTATCCATGACGGAAACCGCGATGGAGGCCTTGGCGATGGAGGCGTTGTCCGGCAGGTAGGAACCATAGACCATGATCGCCCCCATGCCCAGGCTGAGGGTAAAAAAGGCATGCCCCATGGCGATCAGGACACCATTGGCGGATAGCCGGCTGAAATCCGGCCATAACAGGAATTCCACCCCCTGCTTGAAGGCGCCGCTGTTCCATGCATAACCGTCCAGCACCAGCAGCAGCACAAACAGGGCGGGCATGAGTACGCGCGTGGCCGTTTCCAGGCCGCCGCGCACACCCCGTGACACCACGGTCATGGTCATCACCATGAAGATGGTATGCCAGGCCATGAGCCGTTCCGGCTCATCGACGAGGTTGGAGAATATGCTTTGCACACCATCGGCCGTCAGTCCGGTAAACAGTCCGCTGCCGGTGCGGAACACGTAGGCCAGCGCCCAGCCGGCGATCACGCTGTAATAGGAAAGAATCAGGAAGCCGGCGAGCATTCCTCCCCACCCCAGCCACTGCCAGTGCGAACTGAGCTTTTCCTCCGCCGCGAGGGTACGCATGGTATTGACGGGACTCTGGCGGCCACGGCGCCCCAGCATCACCTCGGCCATCATGATCGGGATGCCGATGACGGCAATACACAGGAGGTAAACCAGCACGAAGGCACCGCCGCCGTTCTCGCCGGTAATATACGGAAACTTCCATACATTACCCAGGCCCACGGCGGACCCGGTGGCAGCCAGAACAAACGCCAGGCGGTTTGACCACTGGCCGTGAATCGACACTCGCTCGGTTGCCATACCTGTTCCCTGTCTTGCGGATGCCCGGGCATTGTCCGTGAAATGGCCGCCCACCTCAACAACGGCAGACCCGCGGCATACGGGCGGCAAGCAGGGTTGCTATACTGCGCGGATGAATGGCAAGAAATCCGGCAAGGACTCATCGGGCACCATTGCGCTGAACAGGAAAGCCCGTCACGACTTCTTCGTAGAAGACCGTTTCGAGGCGGGGCTCGCACTGCAGGGATGGGAAGTGAAGAGCATCCGCGACGGCCGGGTGCAACTCAACGAAAGCTACATCCTCATCAAGAACGGCGAGGCGTGGCTGTTTGGCGTGCACATCACGCCGTTGACGAGCGCCTCCACGCACATCAAGGCCGATCCGACCCGCAACCGCAAGCTGCTCCTGCACCGCCGCGAACTGGACAAGCTGATCGGCGCCGTCGAGCGCAAAGGCTACGCGCTGGTGCCGCTCGCCATGTACTGGAAAAACGGGATGGCCAAGCTGGACGTCGCCCTGGCCCGCGGCAAGCAAAGCCAGGACAAGCGCGCTACCGAGAAGGCGCGCGACTGGGAGCGCGAGAAAGGTCGGCTGCTGCGCAATCGCTAGCCCGGTTCATCGGATGCATGCCCGCGGCCGGTAACAAACCTGCGTCTTATTGACCGGCACCTGGCGCTTGTACCGTCGCCGCCTGATCCATTCGTTTGTTGTTGCGATCTTCCAGTATGGCGATCAGGCCATCCAGACCCTTGTCACGAATGATGGTGGAAAAGCTGGAGCGCTGGGTGATGACCAGGCTGACGCCCTCGGCGACCACATCATAAACCTTCCAGTCGGCGCCGTCCCTGCGGTACAGGCGAAACTGCACATGAATCAGCGGTCCATTCGGCTGTTCGATTTCCGCATCGACCTCCGCCCTGTCGCCAGTCGGCGGATTGCGCATGGGCAGGTACTTGATGGACTGGCCATGGTAGTCGGCCCGGGAGATGGATGCCAGATAAGTGTTCATCAGCAGCGCCCTGAACTCCCGCTCGAAGACCTCGCGCTGCCGGGGTGTCGCCTTGCGCCAGGTGACACCCAGCACCGACTGGGACAAGGCGATGAAATCGATATTCGGAATCACGACCTGATCGGCGATGGAGCGCAGGCGCGCCTTGTCGTCCAGTACGGAAGGATCCTGCTTGATGATCTGGATCACATGGTCGGACATCCCCTGCAGCACGTCCACGGGACCCTTTTCCGCCAGGACCGGGGCGCACGGGGCGAGGCCAACGATCAGCAACAAGATAATCCATGACTTGCGATACATGTGGCAACTTATTGTTTTAAAATTCATTAATGATGATTTCCGATGGATGTATGCCGGGAGTCATGACAATACAGGCAGGCGATTGTGTCCCATGCCGTTCGGCACTTGCAGTGTATTCTTAAATAATTCATCAATGAATGGTAGTCGGGAATGATCAATTATACAGGCACTTCCATTCCACGAGAGGCATGCGGACCTGCGTTTTACGCCTGCCGTCAGTCCGGACCGCTCGACCGGCTTCCGTGCCGTAAACAGGAACCCCGTCCGCCAATTGGATAATCTAATTGTCTTGGTAAACAGTTGTATATATGTGATTCTTGCTGCGCAAGACACGTTCGGGGAAGCCCCACATGCCAGACATTGATGCCGAAGTCCGGGGACTTCACCCCCAACGCTCGCTTGCCTGGTTCCGCTTCTATGAAGAGCTGAACGATTTTCTTCCCGCGCCCCTGAGGAAACGGCGCTTCCCCCATGTCTTCGCCCGTCGCGCGTCCATCAAGGACATGATCGAGGCGCTCGGCATACCTCACACGGAAATCGAAGTGATACTGGTCAATGGCGAAAGCGTCGATTTTACCTACATCGTGGACGACGGGGATGACATCAGCGTTTACCCGATGTTCGAAAGCCTGGATATCCGCCCGGTGCTGAAACTGCGTCCGCAGCCTTTGCGCCTGCCCCGCTTCGTACTCGACGCACACCTTGGCCGACTGGCGCGTTATCTGCGCCTGCTGGGATTCGACTGCCTCTATCAGAACGATTTCCATGACGACGAGCTGGCGCGGATTTCCAGCGGACAACAGCGCACCCTGCTCACCCGCGACCGGATCCTGCTGCAGCGCAAGATCATCAGCCGCGGTTATTTCATCCGCGAGACGCAGCCGTTGCGGCAGACGGTCGAAGTCCTGCGGCGGTTTGACCTGTCAGGAGACATCAGGCCGCTCGGTCGCTGTAGCCGTTGCAACGGCCTGCTGGAGGATGTCGAAAAGGACACGATCAAAGATCGCCTTGAACCCAGGACACGCCGCCATTACCAGTATTTCCGGATTTGCCGTGATTGCGGACAGGTCTACTGGCGGGGAAGTCACTTCAGGAAAATGACCCGGTTGATTGACACACTCGCGGCGGCAGCGGGAGGGGAAATCGCCCCTGCCAGTCACTCCTGAAACGGTCGGGCTGCAGCAGCAACTGCCATCGATCAGGCAACGACAGGGGAGACCCGCCGATCCCCGACACCGCAAGCTTGCCCGCACCCGGACGCCACTGCACCTTACCGGCATGAACCGCACCACCGCCCGGCACGGCCAGGCGGAACCGGCGAACTCTTGCAGCAATACATTGACAAGCCCCCGGTACTTGTTAACATTTTGACTTGACTGGACAAAATTACTCATCGATATCCACATGAAAATCCTCCTGCCTGCCCTGCTGACGGTCTGTTCCCTGACGACCAGCGCCGCGGAAATACCCGAGGTGATCAAATCCTGCCTCCACCGGAACCTGCCGGAAACCACCTCGGCACAGTCGATCGAGCTGCGCGCGCGCGACCGCAGCGGCTACGAGCAGGTGCTCGAGGCCGATGTTTACTGGAAGCGCTACGCGCAGGACCAGGCGCGTGTGATGATGTATTTCCGGGAACCCGCCGATATCCGGGGCGCCAGGTTCCTGGTAGTGGAAAAACAGCCACAGAGCGATATGTATATCTACATGCCCAGCCTGTTCAAGGTCCGCCGCGTCACCTCGAGGAATATCGCCAATTCCATCATGGGTACGGACTTTTCCTACGAGGATTTCGAACGCATCCAGGGGATACTCTCTGATCTGCACGCCGAACAATTCCCCGATGACACGCTGGCCGGGAGAGCCGTGTACGTCCTGATGAGCTATCCGCCTGAAAGCTCGGGCTACGTCAAAGTGGCCACTTATATCGACAAGGAGAGCTGCATTCCGCTCAAGACCGAGCTCTATGAAATCGGACACGAATTGCGCAAACAGCTGAGCATCGATCCGGCGGCCATCCGGCACCAGGGTGGCATCTCCTACCCGAGCGAACTGGTAGTGAAAGACCTGAAGCAAAAGACTGAGACCCGGCTGATAATCCGCAATGTCAGCGTCGGAACCGAGTTGAGTGATGACCTCTTCGATGCTGAAAAAATGAAGCAGGCGGAAATCCCGGCAATAGTCCCCTAGGCGATGGGAATACTCGAGAAATTCTCCGACCTCGTCTCGAGGTCCACCGGCATCGTCCTGCTGCTCTCTGCGGCCCTCACTGTGCTGGCCGTCACCCGGATGGTCGACCTGCACACGGGGCATTTCCGCCTGGAGATCGATCCATCCGCCAACCGGCTGCTGTCCGAGCACAATGCCGCCAAGCAGTTCTATGACCAGGCGCGGCGCACCTTCGGCAGCGACGAGATCCTGGTCATCACGCTGACATCCCCGGATGTTTTCACACGCGACACCCTTGAGCGGATTGACAGGATGACCGCGCGCATCAGCGCCGTCGAGGCCGTCGACCACGTGGTATCACTGGCCAACGCGATGGACATACGCAACGTCGACGGCGGGCTGGACATCGCGCCCTTCATCGACAACCTGCGGGAGGGTCCCGAGGCCATCAAGGCAATCCGGCAGCGGGTACTCGACAATCCCATCTACAGCGGCAGCCTGGTTTCGAAAGCCGGCGACGCCACCGCACTGATCGTTTATTTCCAGGATATCGACGATCGTGAATTCATCCGTCGCGGCATCCACGACCGTATCGTCGCCATCGTCAACGAGGAGAAAGGCGCCAACGAAGTCTGGTTCACCGGCACACCGCACTTCAAGGTCTCGGTCATCAAGATCCTGATCCACGATCTCCTGTGGATGCCGCCGCTCATCACCCTCGTTCTGGCCCTGGTGCTGATTGCCTGCTATCGCTCGGTGCTGGGCGTCGTCGTCCCGCTGCTAACCGTCGGTGTCGGCGTGGTGCTCTCACTGGGAATCATCACCGCGCTCGGGTATTCGCTCAGCATGATCTCCGTGCTGGTGCCCCCGCTCCTGATGATACTCGGTCTCTCCTATTCGGTGTACGTGGTGTCCGATTACCAGCAGCACCGGCTGGAGACGCCTGACAAAACCGTACTGGTCAGGGACACGCTGAAGCGCAGCCTGCTGCCTGTCCTGCTGGCAGGATTGACGACCATATGCTCAAATTTCTGGACAGGCGCGACCCCGCCGCCACACGAACAAGAGAAACGCGGGCATCGTTATTCGATCGTTTCATCGACCGCATCGCGCACTTCGACCTGAAACAGAGAAGAAGCATCTTTGTCTGCTTCGGTATCGCCTTCCTGCTGGGCCTGGCTGGTATACCCAGGATCCACGTCAGTGCGGATATCATGTCGAGTTTTCCCAGGGACTCGGAGGTGCGCAGGTCCTTTGAACTGGTCAATGAGAAACTCGGGGGTGCAAACCCGCTGTATATCGTCATCGATGGCGGCCACCCCGATGCCTTCAAGGAACCGGCCACCCTGGAAATCATCAGGGAACTGCAATCCTGGCTGGGCAAGCAAGCGGATATCGGCGGTTCGATCTCCATTGCCGACTACCTCATGCTGGTCAACAAGGCCCTGCACGACGACGACCCCACTTTTTATGCCATACCGGACAACCGCCGGCTGATAACCCAGTTGCTGTTCCTCAGTTCCAGCAACGAACTGAACAGGATCGTCGATACCCGTTTCCAGACTGCGAATGTCATCGTGCGCGCCAGGGTCATCAGCTCGGACGACATGGCCAAACTGATTGACCGCATCAATGCAAGGCTCGCCGAATTGCCCTCTCACCTCAAGGCGACAGTCACCGGCAATCCGGTGCTGATCACGGAAGCCCTGACGCAGATTATCCTCGGCCAGGCAACGAGTTTTGGACTCGCGCTGCTGATCGTCTATGCCATCATGTCACTGATGTTCATGTCCCACCGTATCGGGTTCATTGCGCTGATCCCTAACCTCATACCGATAGTGATCTTCTTCGGCTCGCTGGGATTCTTCGGCGTCAGCCTCAACCCCAGCACCAGCCTGATCGCCCCGATGGTGCTGGGTATCGCCCTCGACGACACCATTCACTATTTCGCGCACATCAACCACGAAGTCAGGCGCCTGGCGGATGACAGGAAGGCCACCATTGCCACCCTCAAGGCGGTCGGCCGGCCCATGACCTATACCGCGGCAGGCCTCTGCCTCGGCTTTCTGGTCCTGACGACCAGCGAACTCAGCATGCAGGTGCAGGTCGGCCTCATGGCCTCATGGGCGCTCGCGGTCGGCTGGCTGTGCGAATTCCTGCTCACCCCCGCGCTCTGTTCCAGTGTCCGCATCACCACCCTGTGGGACGTGCTGACCCTCGACCTCGGAGAGAACCCGCAGGACTCCATCCCCCTGCTGAACGGCCTGCGCAAATCACAGGCGCGCATCGTCGCCCTCATGTCGCGGGTCACCACCGTTCCGGCCGGTACCCGCATCATCACCGCCGGGGAAAAGGGCGAGGAAATGTACGTGGTGATCGACGGCCGGCTGCGCAGCTCGATTACCGGAGAAAAAGGCCGCATCGAGGTCGCCACCCACGTGCGCGGGGACGTGGTCGGCGAGGCCGGACTGTTCTTCGAAAAGCGCACCGCCGATGTGGAAACTCTGGAAGACAGCCGGCTGCTGTGTCTAAGCCAGGACAATCTCGACCGGCTCGGCCGGCGCTATCCCTACATCGCCACCAAGGTGTTCAGGAATCTGAACAGGATCCTGGCCACCCGCCTGTTCACGACCACCCAAAGGCTGATGACCTGATGAATGTGATCAGGGTTCCCGGTTATCGATGAGACCCAGATCAGGCTAGAATTGACGGCACGCGGTTTCCGCGCGCGCCGCAGCCGCAGCTTCAGCCCGGCCCCATAATAAGAGATGCAGCGAAGAGAGCTGTTTGGAGGTAACGCATGACCAACGATAACAAGTCGAGAGAACTGGCCGAAATCGTGGAAAGCGCCATGCATGAGTTCAGCGAGGCGATGTATCATCGCGAGCA
>JAHKKL010000064.1 GCA_020027635.1 Gammaproteobacteria bacterium | reverse complement strand
GGCAGTATGGATCAATCCTCCGGTCGACGACAGTTCAGATCAACTGGAGGTTGCGTAGCTACATTAATTTGACCAAACCGGTGTCTCATTTTCATTGACGCATTCCGACGCCCTGTGACGGCGAGAAGGCCGTTAAGGTCAACGGCCCAGGTGTCGATTGAATACCAATGACGTTGCCAGCAGCATCGTAGCTATATTCAACTGTGCTCTCTGCAAGAGCAGTCTCAGCCATTAGTACCCACAATGCCGTCACAAAAAGCGTCAACAGCGTTGAGATTTTTCGCGGTAGATTTAAGCTTTTGGATTGCAAGTCACTGTCCCTCTCTCCTCGGGCATCAGATTTGGTTATGGCGATTTAAAAAGAAAATTGGGAAGATTGATATTGTGGCAAGTATTTATTTAGTAGGTGGCGATTTAATATTTAATGATGCGTCAACGAAGCACTAACAATACGGGCACGTCGCCTTCACGGTCCCCGGAGACTCGGTATTAACATCCAACGAGGACGGACCTGGGTGAACCGCCCCGGGTATTCCGGAGACTCGTTTGTTCGAGTCAGACAGTCACCATCCAGGGTCAAGCCGCATATGCCGGCACACCTGTTGGCACCAAACGCAACTGGATATTCTTCGAGGTCATCGGATGAGCGAGCGGGCGTGTAACCTCCCTGTGTTCCTTATTCTTGGGAACTGCCAAGTAAATAGTGTTGGGATGCGCTGAGACTGTTCTTTTGAAACGCACCCGGACGGGATCGTAGGTGTCCGAAACAACTCAGTCAATACGTATATGTACGTAATTTTTATTGATCGAAGTGTGCCGCCAGCATTTTCAGATTTTTCCTACGACCATCCACTACCTTGTAATCATCTCCGAACGTCAGGAAGCGGCTTCCTTTGTTGGCAACAGTCCCCGAACAACAAGCATGGACCGTCTGTACGTATAAAGCGGGGGCATGATGACTCTTCAACCCTCCCCCACTGCTCCTCCCACAGCAATGGCGTCCCCGCCACCAGGTCGAACAACTTAACCTCCCGCGGTAACGTCTCGTCGAGAATCGCGGCAACGATATCCGGCGCGAACGTGGTCAGATTGACCATGCGGCTCACGTAGCTGTCGTCGACTCCCTCACGTATCGCAATCTCCTTCAGGGACTTTGCCTCACCCGATTCCAACATGGCCAGCCAGCGGTGACCACGGGCGAGCGCGAGCTGGAGCGGTGTCGGCTTGTCATCCCAAGGGCGGGGCTGCACGCTGCCGCCATCCGGTAAGGTCACGGCTTTGCAGAAACCGCGGCGCTTGATGCGGATCGGGACAGTGACGGTCAGACTGCCGTCGCTTGCGGCGATCACCGCGGGCTGGCCGGTCCGATCAATAAGAATCTCACTCATGCCACGGCCTCCTCGATCGTTTCCGCAGCAAGTGCCTCGCTGCAGCTCGAGCGCCAGCACCTCGATGCCGTTGGCTCGGAACCGCACCTCAAGGTCTTGGGGCGAGACGATCACCTTCTCGATCAGAAGCCGCACGAGGCGCTGCTGCTCGGCGGGAAAGTTTTATTGAAAACGAATGAACACAGAGGATCATTCCGGTGACAAAATCCTTGTCACAGTTTTGTCACACTGCGAACAGAATTCAGTGAGATTCGGCCTTATCGGAAAAGAAACTATGTGACTGTTATTTCTTGTGTTAATCTATAAGCCCTTGAAACAGAATGGGCGTGACAACGCATTCACACGGCAGGGGTCACTGGTTCAATCCCAGTATCGCCCACCAATTATCAATAGCTTGGCAACACATGATCCGCACGGGCGCTTACGGGGAACCGGGGTGCTTTTTTTATGCCCGCAACACATCTCAGGTTAACTGCCAGGGAAAGCACGGTTAGGGTGGGTTAACATGAAGACAATATTGTATGTTTTTGCCTTTGTCTGGATCTTGATTGGTCTGGGCGCATTGATTGGCGGACAGCAATTCGGGATGGGGGCATTGCAGGGCGGCGGGGTGCCATCATTGAGTGGTGGTGCAGTTCCTGATACTGCCGCCAGCGGTTGGTTCTGGTTCTGGACGTTTCCCATGCCTTCCCTGCTCGCCGGTGCTCTGGGGGCCTTGCTAGGAAGACTTGATGAAATCCGCGAGGCGATTGAATTCGCCAATGAGCGGGACACTTCCGATGACAGTCACCAGGAGCCGGAGGAGCGGGTTGATCCTTACATCGGTGAGGGTTACTTGTCGGCACACTCAGGTAGAAAACCCACGTCATCGGGGCGAGACCATACCAGCTCCTGACAATTCTCCGTTCCTGCCACGATCGTCGGCGGTTACATTCCCTTCCCTGTGAGGCTGTGGTTCACCGGTGCCGGAAACATATTAATGGGCGCAGCTCCCGGAGGGCTGCATTACCATTGACGCAATCAATTTAGGTTTGATGTAACCTGGGCCGATTCACGCCCATTCCCTGTCGTGCTCGACCATTGCCCTTCGCGCACAGATGCGAAATCTGCGTCTAACAGAAACGCCCGCCTGCCGCACACCATATCGCCAATCCCTAATCAAGCGTCTATAGTGAGATCATCGATTCACATGATGGTGTTAGTCGTGTATTACCGTTATTCCGAACGCCGCGATCCATCAGCACGGTATTTCGGGTAACCGGAACTCGCAGGTGGAAAAACAATGCGGTACGTGATTTTTCTGCTAGTCACGATGAACTGTGCTTATTTCACTTGGCAGGTATTTCTGAATGTACCGGATAAGGAGGTCGAACGTGTGCTATCCCCCCTGCCCCCGGATATCAAGCGGCTGGTAACTCTCCGGGAAAGAGATGCGCAACAATCACCCGTGGAAGCCCGGCATATCGAAGACATAACCGCAACGCAACCACCGGGGGCTGTCACGCCGCTAACCTGTCAGGCACTCGGCCCGTTTCTGGCGGAACCGGAATTGAAAGCACTCGAGAAGCGTCTTGACAAGCTTGGGTTGACCGCCAAGCCACAAACCCGCTACGAGCAGGAACAGGTCGGTTACTCCGTCCTGTTGCCGGCCATGCAATATGAGGAAGCTTTACAGATCAAGCGCAGGCTGGAAAAGGAGGATATCACGGCCAATATTATCGGCATGGAGAACGTGATTTCCCTCGGCACCTTCAGGGATAAGTCACAAGCCGAGAAAAAATTAGCCAGTGTTGATACGCTCGGGCTTGATCCACACCTCGAACCGAGTTACGCAAAACGCAGCGCCTACTGGCTGGTATTCCAGGGGCAGGATAACAAGAACGAGAGTCTGGCAGGCTTGGCCAGAAAAAATCCTGGCCTACGGCTGGAAGAGATGGCCTGCCCGTAAGGGGATAGCAGCATCCCATTCCTTCCCGTCAGGGCACTTCCATTCGCTTACATCAACCCGCGTCCTGACCTTGCTGGCCTGGCATAATAAGAAACTGCCGCGAGACAGGGATGCACAAAACCCGTCACACCTTTCGCCGTGCCTCCACCACGTTGGGCAACTGTCCGATTTGCGTGAGCACGCGGCTCAACTGGGTGATGTTCGCAATCTCCATGACCAGGTTCATACGTGCGATGCCGTCGCGCTTGTCGGTCAGGGTGTTCACACCGGTGAGATTGATCTTTTCATTGGCCAGCACGGCCGTTATGTCACGCAGCAAGCCTGACCGGTCGTAGGCCTGCACGAAAAGTTCCACCGTATAACCCGCTTCCGAGGGTACACCCCACTCCACTTCGATAAGCCGCTTCAGGTCCTCCCCTTCCATGCGCAGGATATTCCCGCAATCACGACGGTGGATCGTGACCCCGCGCCCGCGGGTAATGTAGCCTACGATGGGGTCGTTAGGAACGGGGTGGCAACATCTGGCTGTGCTGGTCAACAGGTTGCCCACCCCCAGTATATTGAAGCCTTCGGGTGTGGCTGACTCTTTCCGGGATTTGACCCGCGGTCTCTCTACAATAACGGGTTCCGGTCGCGGCACCAGTTCATTGATCGCGTTGGCCAGTTGACTGGTATTGATATCTCCACGACCCAGCGCGACCAGCAAATCCTCCACCTGCTTGTACCTGAACCACCCGGCGAGCTTCTCAACCGGCAGGCCGGTGATGCCCAATCGATGCAATTCACGATCCAGCAGGCCCCGACCGGCGCTGATGTTGTGCTCGACATCCTGACGCTTGAACCACTGGCGCACGCGCGATTTGGCGCGCGATGTCTTCAGGTAGCCCTGGTGCGGATTCATCCAGTCGCGGCTTGGAGCCCCCTGCTTGGTGGTCAATACCTCGACCTGCTCGCCATTCTGAAGACGGTAGGTCAGCGGGACGATGTGCCCGTTGACCTTGGCTCCCCGGCAGCGGTGTCCGATCTCCGTATGTACGGCGTAGGCGAAATCGAGCGGCGTCGAACCCTGGGGCAGATCGATAATCCTGCCTTGCGGTGTCAGCACATAGACCCGTTCCTGAAATGCCTCGGATTTGAAGCGGTCGACGAAGTCTTTGGCGGTACTTTCCTCATCACGCCACTCCAGCAGTTGCCGCAACCAGGCAATCTTTTCCTCGTAACCGGGATCGAAACTGCCCCCTTCCTTGTAGCGCCAGTGGGCCGCGACCCCGAGTTCCGCGTGGCGGTGCATGTCCTCGGTGCGGATCTGCACTTCCAGCGTGCGTCCTTCCGGTCCAATCACGGCGGTATGGAGGGAGCGGTACAGATTCTCCTTTGGGTTGGCGATGTAATCGTCGAATTCTTTGGCGATATGACGCCACAGACCATGGACCACACCCAGGGCCCCGTAACAGTCGCGCTCCTCTTTTACCAGGATGCGCACCGCCTGCATATCGAAGATCTGGTCAAAATCGAGACGTTTGCGCTGCATTTTGCGCCATATACTGTAAATATGTTTCGGTCGGCCGCTGACTACCGCCTCGATGCCTGCCAGCCTCAGTTCGGTAGTCAGACGATCGATGACACGCTTGATAAAACCCTCCCGATCCGCTCGTTTCTCATCGAGCTGAGCGGCCAGTTCCCGGTAGACCTCGGGTTCGAGGTAGCGCAGTGACAGATCCTCGAGTTCCCACTTGATCTGCCAGATACCCAGGCGGTTGGCGAGCGGCGCGTAGATATCCAGGGTCTCCCGGGCGATGCGGCGCCGACGATCTTCATCCAGGTGTTTCAGGGTACGCATGTTGTGCAGGCGGTCCGCCAGTTTGATCAACACAACGCGCACATCCTCGGCCATGGCGAGCAACAGCTTGCGCAGACTCTCGGCCTGGGCGTGTTCCTTGCCTCCTTCCTGGCCAAGCTCACGGAATTCCCCGATCCGCTCCATTTTGGTAACGCCATCCACCAGTCGGGCGATCACCGGGCCAAACTCCCTCTCGACATCATCCAGAGAGATATCTGTATCCTCGACCACGTCATGCAGCAGGGCCGCGGCGATGGTTTCGTAGTCCAGCTTGAGGTCGTTGAGAATTTCGGACACGGCCAGCGCGTGAAGGTAAAAGGGTTCCCCGGAGGCTCGTTGCTGTCCCTGATGCGCCTCGATGGCCCATTGCGCGGCGTTCGAAAGCACCTGCTTTTCAACCGCTGGATGGTGATCCAGCAGGGCAATTAACCGTGGGTCCGGCTCCGTGCTCGCCGCCGGAGATTCGTCACCCCCTGATTTTCTCGAAAGCTTCATATCTCGTCCACCCAGCTGATCAGTATTCAGGATACGGAAAAATCTGTTAATGCATTTAGCTATAAAATATCACTAACGCACGGAACATATGGATAAAATATCGACTTGCGCCTTCTTGGTCGTGTACTGATCTAAGGTATTTGCTCAGAACCCGGAATAAATCCAAACGTCAGTACCATGAGTCCAGACTTCAGGGCACCTCTAAAAATTCCCGTTATGGTAGACGAATTCGATTCACGGCGATTGAGGCTTAAGGGATAATGCGCAAGTCGCCACGGCAGGAAGAGCAACTACGATGACAAGGCAGCGCCAGCCCGGTTTTTTTGATGTGGAGAGACGCGCAAGCAAGTTGACCGAAATGGGAGACCCCTTAGTGGGGCTGAACGCGGAGATTGACTGGGAAGGGTTTCGGCCTGAGCTCAATGGCGTGCATGAGAAGGCGAGAAAGAGCCCCGCCGGGGCCAAGCCGATTGATGTGGTGCTGATGTTCAAGCTACTGGTGCTGCAACAACTGCACAATCTATCGGATGATCGGATCGAATACCAAGTACGCGATCGACTCTCCTTCATGCGCTTTCTGGGGCTGCAACTGGAACACCGCGTGCCGGACGCCAAGACCGTATGGCTATTCCGCGAGCGGCTCAAGGAACGGGGTCTCGTTGAGGTGTTGTTTGCCCGGTTTCATGAGCAACTGGCGGCCAAAGGCTATGTGGCCCGCGCGGGGCAGATGATAGACGCCACGTTTGTGGAGGTGCCGCGCCAGCGCAACAGCCGGGAGGAGAACGCGCAGATCAAGGCGGGAGAACCGCCCACGGCATGGACGGAGCAGCCGGCCAAACAACGCCAGAAGGACGTTGATGCGCGTTGGACCAAGAAGAACGATGAAAAGCACTACGGCTACAAGAACCACATCAACGCGGATGAAGGCCACAAACTGGTGCAAGACTACGCGGTGACGGATGCGGCGGTCCACGACAGCCAGGTGTTTGCAGAACTCCTGGATCAAACACCCGGGCCGGACGGCAAGAAACGCACGGCCTATGCCGACAGCGCCTACCGTTCCCACGAGCGCGAACGGCAGCTGGCCGCGGAAGGCATTGAGAGTCAGATCTGCGAAAAAGGCACGCGCGGCCACCCGTTGACCGACGCGCAAAAGCAGTCAAATCGAAGCAAATCCAAGGTTAGGGCGCGGGTCGAGCACATCTTCGGGGCTCAGGCTGCTATGGGCGGGCATAGCGTGCGCACCATCGGGTTACAGCGAGCACGCGTGAAGATCGGGATGATGAACCTGGTGTATAACATGCAGCGCTTGGTGCAACTGATCCGCCGTGATGCGCGGGCGCTCGCCGGCTCGTTGCGTGCAGACGACAGGGAAGGTGCGTCCGCAGCGGCATAATGCGGGAAAAATCCCCTGAAAAAGGCTGATCCAGACCCTGATTCCGCACTAAAATCAGACTGGATACTGAAATTCTTGTGAAACACCGCGGCAGTAAGTGCTTTTATCGCAATTTATAGAGGCTCCCTTCAGACTGATTACGTCAGTAATTGCAATAGTGTCGAAATCATTTACATGATTGTTCACATCAGTAATTGTAATTATGTGCCTGTATTAACTATAAGAAATTAAATTCCTGTGCAATTAATCATGTCGAAAATCCTTTCAGTCTAATTCTAGGTATGTATACGTATACGTAAATAAGTTATTGTTTTCACATGTATATAATTACTGGCATGGGTATTGCTGAATATAGGGGACAAAACTATGTAATCAGTGGTTACAAACCAATAACCAACCCACTGACGAAGTTTAAATAAAAGCTGTGAATTTACGGAGATTTAATAATGAAACCAACCACGCCAACAAAGGCGGCAACAGCTGTGCTTTTGGCAGCGGGAATATTCGGTGCATCTGCCGCGAACGCTGCCTCGGTTAGTTATTTTCTGGATCAATCGAACGTTCTTGCCGATGGTCCCAACTACCTCAAGGTCACCATCAGTGATGGCATCGGCGGATTGATTGACTTTACCGTCGAAACGCTCGCCCCGCTTAACAGCATTGCCGGCAGCAATTTCGGCATTCAGTTGTTTGATTTCAACACGACGCTCGCATCTTTACCTCCCGACTCCGCAATTGTTAATTTGCCATCCGGCTGGTCAGGAAACGTAGCGCCCCCACCAAATCAAGCAGATGGATTCGGAAAATTTGAATTTGACGTCAGCAATGGCGGCAGCAATCGATTGTCCATACTCACCTTCTCGGTGAATGTGGCAGGCGACAGCATCACTGATTATTACGAACTTTCAA
>JAHKKL010000373.1 GCA_020027635.1 Gammaproteobacteria bacterium | reverse complement strand
GGATCGCCACGGGCTTGTTGCCGTGAAAGACATAAACACGGAGCTTACCGATGTCCTTGCCGGACAGCATGGGCAGTTCGGTGCCCTCGATGATCACGGGGTCGGCAAGTCGCTGCAGGGTCTTGCCGCCGCCATCCGCCCGGGCCGGGACGCTCAGGGCAAGCCCGCTGATTACGCACAGGGCGGCCAGACCGCGCCAGAGCGCGCGGGTCGGTTTGGCATGCGCGTCAATCGGGTTCATCGTGGGCGGGTAATGCGCAACAGGTTGTACGGCATGTGTAGCTGTTCCCAAAGTCTATGCCCGGGCAGCCGGCGCGTCCATACGCGCAGAAGTTGGGGCATTACGTGTGCAGTCCGCCGCGTGAAGCGTGGCGGCCGCCGATGCGCTCGTATTCGGAAATCACCTGGGCGCCGAACAGCAGGATGAAGGCGGCGGTTTCCAGGCTGAGCAGGACGATGATCGCGGTGGCAAAGGTGCCGTAGACGATGTTGACGATCGACAGGGTCGAAAAATACCACACCAGGAAATGCCGGGTGAGTTCCCAGAGCACCGTGGCGGTGACCCCGCCGATCAGGGCGTGATGCACGGCCAGGCGGCCGATGGGCATGACCAGGTAGAGCGAAGAGAGCAGCAGGATCTCGCCGGTGACACCCAGGCCGTAGACGATGGGCGCGCTGTGCCCGCCGAGCGTCCAGGCGTGCCCCATGATGATGAAGGTGCGTTCATGCAGGGTGGCCAGCACGCCGCTGACGGTGCTGACCAGGAACATGCCCAGCGCCAGGCACAGGATATAGCAGTAGGGGATGATGGCCGAGATCAGGAAGTGCCGGCGATGGATCGCCACACGGTGGAAGAAGATGACCGACATGGCATTTTCCAGCGTGGTGAACGCGAGCGAGCTGAACAGGACCAGCATGAGGATGCCCACCACGCCGACCAGCTTCCAGTCGTGCAGGAAGGCCGCGACCTGCGCCGTCAGGTCGGCGGCGTGGCCGGGCGTGATGAGGTCCAGGTAGTCGCGCGTGGTGTCGAGCAGCAGTTGCAGATCGGTGAGCTGCGACAGGACGATGAGGATGAGTGCCAGCATCGGCAGGATGGAAAGCAGGGTGTAATAGGCCACGGCGCCGGCCAGAAGCAGTCCCTGATTGGCGCGAAATCCCGCGATGGTGGTGCGCACGAAACGCAACGGGTTCTCGAGCACGAACCGTGCGCGGCTGGACTCAGCGCGCATGACGGGATGCATCCGTCAGGGTGCTGGCTGCCGGCCGTGTCCCCGTGAGAGTCGAGTGCTGGTACCCCTGACGTGGGAACCGCTGGGGAGATGAGATTCTGTAGCGGATCATGGCGGGAGACGATAACACGCTATTCCGTCGGACTGGGGTGGAGTTCGATATAGTAGGTCGGTATGACACTGTCCCCGTCCCCGTCCTCCGGCCGGGACCTGCGCAGCATGGCCTCGACCCGGGCGGCCCTGATCGCCGGCATATTGATGATCTCCGGGTACAGGCGATACTGCTGCGCCACCAGCAGCGGGCGGGCGCAGGCCTCGCATTCCAGGCGCTCCCGCGTTTGCCGGTCCAGCACCGGGAGCGCCAGCAGCCAGGGCGCCTGCCAGCGCAGAAAGTCGCTGTAGAGCTGCCGGTGCACGGCATCCTGATGATGCGTGGCGAGCAGCAGGGGCGGGAATTCGCCGCCGCCCAGTTCGCGCCCCACCAGCGCGGCATCGAGGTCGATGCCCGCCATCCCGGCGCCGCTCCCGTCGGGGAGACGTTCGAACCATTGCGCCGCGGGCGAGGACCCGGCGCGGACGTTGATGTGGCGCGACAGGTAAGCGGCCACGGCGCCTTCCGCGCCGGGTTCCAGCGCCAGACGGTCCGCGACGGTGCTGGTGAAGCTCTCCCGGCAGGATTCTCCGGCGCGCCATTCGGCGGACTGGTCCAGCTCGATGTCTTCCCGCCTGACCGCGCTGTCGAGCAGCGCCAGCGGCCGCGCCTCCCGGTCCAGCAGCCACAGCTCGAAGCGGTCCTGTAACGGGAACGGGATCCGGTCATGCACCTCGAGGAGGTGCTCGAAGACGATGGCCCCCCGGTGCTCCAGGTATCTGAAATCATCCGAAGGGTAGAGCGGCCCGCGCTTCAGCCCCGTCTCCGGCGACCAGTTGCCGTAACGGATGTCGCTGATCTGCACGCGCCGCCCGGTGTCCATGCCTTCCAGCAGCCGGTCATTGCTGACATAGATGTCCCAACGCACACCGTCCCGCGTCACCGCTTCCGCGGATTCGTAGCGGATGCAGTTGATCACGCCCCGGAACGGATTGAGCAGGCGCTGGGCATAGCACGCTATCGGCATGGGGGTGGCATCTCGTTCACGTATAGGTCATGCCGGGCCTGCGACCGGCCTGCGGTTTTCCCCCATCATCGATCGGTGTGGCCATGGCCCCGGGTTGCGTCCGACGGCCTGACCCGGTCGGCCACTCGTCACGGACCGTCCTGGTTATTATGATATCTTACCAAGACAGCGGCGCTCACCCACTTTCCGGCAAGGAATATCCATGTCCATACTCAAACGCATCGTGCTCGACGTGCTCAAGCCCCATCATCCCAATGCGCTCGATTTCGCCGGCGCCATAGCCGATGGCAGCGGCGGCTGCCGGGTCCGGGTGACGGTGACGGAGGTGGATGAGAAAACCGAGAGCACGGTGGTCGCCATCGAGGGCGATGACATCCCCTTCCAGGACATCGTCGACATCATCACGCGCCTCGGCGCTTCGGTGCACAGCATCGATGAGGTGGAGGTCAGGGGCGAAGTCCAACCGGACTAGCGGCCACCCCGGGCGCCGGAAACCCGCATGCTTGAGCGAATACGCTTCCTGATACGGCTCGGTCATGGCCACAAGATCGCCCGCCGCTATTTCGTGACCAACGGC
>JAHKKL010000372.1 GCA_020027635.1 Gammaproteobacteria bacterium | reverse complement strand
ACCCTCTGCGCCTCGCGGGCATCGTTCATCGCCTCCAGCGCCTGACCGAGGCAATCGCGAATGCCGGCGTGATAGCCTGACTCGGGATGCGTATCGGCTATACGACGCGCGATGGTGGCCGCTTCGGAATACTGATGCAAGAAGAGTTTGTTGTCGCAGGCCAGTTGGTAAAGCCCGGCGACATTCACATTGCTCAGGACCATCGTCTCGCCCTCGAACTGTCCGAGCAGCGTTTCGAGGTGCCGATCCGCCTCCCGGTAGCGTTTTCCCTCATGCAATTTTAACGCAATATAGAACCGGCCTTCGCGAAATTGCGGATCGGCAGCTACATCCCGTTCGAACAGGGTCATGGTGGATTGCCAGTCAGGAATACGCGCCCAGCTCAACTGCGCCAGACCCGCCGCGGCTGCAAGCGCGCCGACACCGAGAGCAACGCGCCGCCGGGCGGGCGCCATCCAGCGTAACAGGTCCGGCGCGAGTGCCACGACGAGTAACGCGGCACCGAACAGCGAAAGGAACTGGTAACGGTCGGCCCTAGCGTGGATCATGGGAGCCAGATTGGCGGTCGGCAAGAAAGCGATCCACAGCCAGGCAAGCCCGAATGCGGCGACACCCCGGCCTGACTTGAGCAATAGCATCCACAACACAAAGGAGCCGGCGCCGAGCGACAGGCCCAGCCAGACCATGGGCTCGGCAAACGAATCGACAATCCGGACCACATCGCTGGTCGATGAACCCAGCGGAATGAATATCCCGCCCAGCGCCTTCGGCCACATTGCCAACGCGGTCAACCACTGCACGGTCCAGGAACCTGCTGCGGGATGGTTACCTAAGCCCGCCCCCAAGATCATGGGGCGCAATACCATCAGGTACCCGGAAACGATGAAAAGCTGCATGACCAGAAGCGCATTAGCGGGATCGCGGCCCGCGCCAGCGCTGCCGCGCACTGCCCAGGAAGGCTGTTTCGCCCAGCGCACACTTAACATCAGCACCAACAGCAGGGCGGGCACAATTACCGCTTTCTCCTTTGATAGCAGCGCCAAAGTCAGCGCCACACATGAGGCGACGGCATAAAGCGCCGCACGGCGGCTGTGCGGTTCTCCGATACACAACAATGCAGCGACAAGACTTCCCACTACCCAAAGCGCCGACATGCCCTCGGCGACACCCGAAATCCACACGAAGGCTTCTATACCGACAGGATGGACCACCACCAGCACGGCGGTGATCAGTGCCGGCGCAAACTGTCTAAACAACAGCCAGGCGAACAAGGCCAGCGACACCGCATAGGCGCCGCCAATGACGAACGCCGCCAGCCGGTAGTAGCGCGGATCCAGCCCGCGACTATGGTAAATCTGGCTGACCAGCAGCAGCTGCAGCGGGCGATAGTAAGGATTGCGCATAGTCTGCGATGCGAAGCCCTCTGTCACATGGAGCGGCCGAAGAAATGCCGAACCCATTGCGTCCGGAGGCAGTATGAGGTTACCCCCCTCTATTTCAGTGTGGTCCATCCACACGAACCCGTAATCCAGAGCGGGCAGGTAGAGCACAATCAACAGCAGCGCCGGCAAACACAGTAACACCATCGCCTTCAGTGGGCCGAGTGAGTTCATACTGGACATGCTCTATGATTTGGCGGGCGCCTTTATGCCCACTCTACAGGCAATTACGGGGTTGGGCTTGACCCGCTTTCGTGGACAGTTAGTTTCCTAAACGGTCGTGGTCTCTGTGGTCAGTAGTCTCCTCTCGTAGTTAACGGGTGACAAGTAGCCCAGGGACGAATGCCGACGATGCGGGTTGTACCAGCCTTCGATCCATTCGAACACCGCCAGGCGGGCTTCCGTCTGGGTCTTGAACCGGCGCCGGTTCAGCAGTTCACGTTCCAGCGTGGCGAAGAAGCTCTCGGCCATGGCGTTGTCGTAGGCATCACCGACCGAGCCCATCGAGGGCATGACACCCATCTCCCGGCAGCGGTTACCGAATGCATAGCTGGTGTACTGGCAGCCCCGGTCGGAATGATGGATCACCTTCTTCGGTGCGCAGAGGGGATTCCATCGCCCAGCCCACGATCCGGCGTGACCAGACTTCCAGCACCACCGCCAGGTACAGAAAACCCGACCACGTCAGGCCACCGTCTCCCCGACCCGAATCCCGATCGGCCTGCTTGACCCACTGTCGGATCGACCAGCCGTTGCAGCCAAACTCCTTTTCCAGGTTCGCATACTCTCGACCCGCACGGACCAGCTCAACCATCTGTTTCCGGAACTCCGGCGTGTACATTCTTTGCTTCTTTGCCACTGTGAACACCTCTCTTTGTTACGATGAAGTGCCCCTGAAGCGGGTCAAGCCCTGAAGAGCATCACCGCAGCGCAGTTCGTTACTCCCACTCGTTGTTGAAAGACCATTCCCACGGATCGACGTATTCCGGCCATTCATAATCCCGGTCGGCATAATCCGGGGTCCCGTGGCGCACGGCCGAGATCATGGAATCTCCCTCCAGCGGGTGGCCATGCACCTCCCACCAGGCGGATGCCTGCAGGTACGGCACAATCACCTTACCCTTGCGGCAGGGGGACAACAGCGACGTTTCACCCGGCAGCGCGGCATTGTCGATCAACAGTACCGAACCCGCCACGAGTGCGGTCTCGGCCGCCTGGAACTCGCGGAAGGTATGCATGGCGGACGCTGCCGCGTCCAGGAACAGGAAGTTGAACTGCGGGTGGCGCGCGGCCAGCAACTTCAGACTCTCCACGCTGTCGCCGAGGATGAACTCAATGTTGTCGACCCGCGTACCCGCCCGACGCCTGAGTTCAGTGACCTTGTTGGCATTGAAATCGCAGGAGTATACGGTGGCGCCCAGACGCCGGCCGACGTCGGCGAGACGCAGCGTCGAGATGCCGCATCCCGTCTCGACGAATACGGGAATCTT
>JAHKKL010000063.1 GCA_020027635.1 Gammaproteobacteria bacterium | reverse complement strand
TGATCACGTCCCAGTCCGAGGGCCTCGGCCCGGTCGGCATTCTCCAGGGCCGAGGTCACCATGATCTCGTGGATGATCTGCCGTGAGTCCAGTGGGGTGTTGCGCCGTGCGTTTTCATCCATGACCCGGGCGACGAGGGCTTGATCGAGGCTGCCCCAGTTGACGCCGATGCGCACCGGTTTGTCGTAGCGACAGGCCGTTTCGATCAGGGCCGCGAAGTGTTCATCGCGCTTGCTGCCACGACCGACGTTGCCCGGGTTGATCCGGTATTTGGCAAGCGCCTGTGCGCACGCCGGGTGGTTCGCCAGCAGCTTGTGCCCGTTGAAATGAAAATCGCCGACCAGAGGTATGTTCTCGCCGCGCTGCAGCAGGCTCTCGTGGATGGCGGGTACGGCGCGCGCAGCCTCATCGGAATTGACGGTGATTCGCACCAGTTCAGAGCCGGCACGCGCGAGATCGACGACCTGCAGCACGGTTGCGGCCACGTCTGCGGTGTCGGTATTGGTCATGGACTGCACCACAACCGGCGCGCCGCCGCCGATACTCACCGCGCCGACACGCACGGCGACGCTGCGGCGGGGTTTGTCAGGCGCGGCGGGTGTGGACATGGCAGGAACTTCGGTTAGCTTGGTTGAGATGCGGTGTTTCGCGCCCATCCCGGAAAACCGGTGCTCTGGTTCCAATCATGCCGCTCAGAACACGTTCTCGGTTGCGGGTCGGCAGGCGCAAAGCCGTCCCACTCCGGTCGACAGGTCGTCAATGATAATCGATTTTGACTGCCGGCACAGGGGAGGCCGGTGTGGGCGGTGATACGCCGCTGCTCGCATGCGGGGAAAACTGACGGGAGGATCCGACCGAGGCGGCCTGAACGGACGGGAACACCGGGATCTGATTGCTGGGAATCCGTGTGGTTATACCTGACTTTCCTGTCAGCAGGCGATATGGTTCAAGACTCCTCGGGAGAACACACTTGGGTAAACGCCTGTTGCATTCCCTGATCCGCTGTATATGATCCTGGTTACTGGATAAATAGACAGTCGCCGCCCATGACCAGGGATATGCTCACCACCCGCCAGTCCGAAGTCCTGGAACTGATACGCACCTGTATTTCCTCCCATGGCTGCCCGCCCACGCGCGCCGAAATTGCGCGTCGCCTGGGTTTCCGCTCCGCGAATGCAGCAGAGGACCATCTGCGCGCCCTGGCGCGCAAGGGCGTTATCGAACTGCTGCCGGGTTCCTCACGCGGTATTCGCCTTATTGATGCCGCGGCCGGCCTGCCTGTGGTGGGGCGTATCGTGGCAGGGGAGCCCATACTCGCCGAACAGAATATCGAGGAATACTGTCCGGTTGATCCGGCTGTTTTCCATCCGCGCGCCGATTACTTGCTACGGGTGCGCGGCGACAGCATGAAAGACGCCGGGATACTCGATGGCGACCTGCTCGCGGTGCATCGCACGCCACATGCCGAGAACGGCCGCATCGTCGTGGTGCGCATCGCAGATGAAGTAACGGTCAGGCGTTTCCAGCGGCGTGGTGCGATTGTTCACCTGCTGCCCGAGAATCCGGGCCATGTACCCATTCGGATCGACCTGCGCGAACAGCCGCTGGTCATTGAGGGTCAGGCTGCGGGTGTCCTGCGCAGGGAGGCGGGGTAAGGGCATCGCGTATCCGTGGCGAATGCGTGAGATGCGGCTGGTTGCCGGATCAGTCGGACTCACGGGTGCCCCGCATAATGGTCGCCACACGCAAGGACCGGCCTTGGGTTTCGCGGCAGGGACCCGCAGTACGGCGATCACCGAAACAGGAGGGGTGTTCTGATAACATAGCCCCGGTCCCTGCCCTGCGCGGGCAGAACCCGGTCAAGAAGGAAAACCAAGTGAGCAAAGCCGCATCGAATTCAGCCATACTGCTGATCGACTGTCCCGACCAGAAAGGGATCGTGATCTCCATCACCGAGTTCATCTTCAAGAACGGCGGCAATATTCTCTATCTCGACCAGCATGTCGATACGGAGCGTCAGGTCTTCTTCATGCGCATCGAATGGGACCTGGACGGCTTCGCCATAGCGAAGGAAAAGATCGGCGAATACTTTGATACGCTGGTGGCGGCCCGCTTCTCCATGCGCTGGAGCCTGCACTTCTCGAACGAGGTGCGGCGCATGGCGCTGTTCGTATCGAGGCAGCCGCATTGCTTTTACGATCTGCTGGCCCGTTACGAAGCCGGTGAATGGCAGGTCGAGATCCCGCTGATCATCAGCAACCATCCCGACATGCAGCCGGCGGCGGAGCGGCTCGGAATCGATTATGTCCATCTGCCGGTCAACTCCGACAACAGACGGGCGCAGGAGCGGAGGCAGCTGGAATTGCTGGAGCAGTACCGCGTCGATTTCATCGTGTTGGCCCGCTACATGCAGATACTCGGGGAGGCTTTCATCGCGCGCTACCCGCAGCGGATCATCAATATCCATCATTCCTTCCTGCCGGCGTTCCCCGGGGCGCGCCCCTATCATTCGGCCCACGAACGCGGGGTCAAGATCATCGGCGCCACCAGCCATTACGTCACCGCCGAACTGGATGCCGGCCCGATCATCGAGCAGGACGTGGTGCGGGTCAGTCACAAGGATACGGTCGGGGACATGGTGCGCAAGGGGCGTGACCTGGAGAAGATCGTCCTGGCGCGCGCCGTCTGGCACCACCTGCGGCATAACCTGCTGGTCTATGAAAACCGCACGGTCGTGTTTGAATAGGTGACTGGCCGGATGTCTGTCCGGTTACCGCCGCCGTTGCTGCGCCATCGTGCTGGCAACGCCCCGCCCGCTCCGGTAGCCGGTCGTCAAGCCGCCATGCCCTGTCGTACCGCTTCCTTGTAGTTCTGGTAAAGGCGGATCATGCGATTCCAAAGGGGGCCGGGTTTGCCGTTGCCGACGGGCCGGTCGTCGAGGCGGATGACCGGGGAGATTTCACGGGTGGAGCTGGTGAGCCAGATTTCATCGGCCCCGGCGAGTTCCTCGACGGTGATATCGGCCTCCCGCCAGGGGATGCCGTTGGTCTTCGCCAGTTCCAGAATGAGGTCGCGCGTCACGCCCGGCAGCAGGGCGGCGCTGTTGGGGGGCGTCTTCAGTGCGTCCTTTCTGACGATGAAGATGTTGCTGGCGGCGCCCTCGATGGCGTAGCCGTCCTTGATCAGAATGGCCTCGGCCGTGTCCGCATCGATGGCTTGCTGGCGCAGCAGGATATTGGGCAACAGGGTAATAGCCTTGATGTTGCAGTGTTGCCAGCGGATGTCGGCGAGGGTGATGGCGGAAATACCGGGCTCATTGTCGATATCGCGCGAGACCAGGCAGGGCGTGCACATGGCGAATACCGTCGGGCGGCTGTCCACCGGGAAGGCGTGGTCGCGCCGGGGAGCGACACCGCGGGTCACCTGCAGATAGACGGTCTGGTCGCGGCCTTCGTTGCTGGCGACCAGCCGCGCCAGCATGGATTCCCAGTCTTTGCCGGCAAGGGGATTGCCGATGCGGACCGCGTCCAGGCTGTTCTGCAGCCGCCTCAGGTGGGGCCCGAGGCGAAACAGTTTGCCGCCATAGACGGGAATGACCTCATAGACGCCGTCGCCGAACAGAAAACCGCGATCCATGACCGAGACATGGGCCTGGTCCAGCGGCAGGAAGACGCCGTTCAGATAAGCGGTTGACATGGCGGATGCGCGATCGGGCGGTGTGAGGGGGACCGTGGGATTCCAGCTATTCAAAGTAGAGCAGGGCTTCATCCACGATGCGCTGCCAGATGGAACCTTCACCGATACCCTGCAAGGCAACCAGGTCCTGTCCGGCGATGACCGCATCGCCAAGCTGCACCTGCACGCTGCCCAGCGGCTGGTCCTTGCTTACCGGGGCGATGATGCGGTTGTTGACGGTCATGGAGGCGGCGAGCGCCTTGTACTGGCCGCGCGGAACGGTCGCATAGAGCGGGCTGACCAGACCGAGTGATACCGTATCGGACTCACCTTTCCAGACGCGCGCGTTCGCAAGCTGTTTGCCCGCCTCGTAGAGTTTGTGCGTTTCGTAGAAACGGAAGCCATAGTTGAGCAGGGCCTGACTGGCATCGGCACGCGCTTTCGCATTCTCGGTACCGAGAACCACGCTGATCAGGCGCATGTCGTCCTTCTTGGCAGAGGTTACCAGGCAGTACCCGGCGGTCTCGGTGTACCCGGTCTTCATGCCGTCGACCGATTCATCGCGCCATAACAGCTTATTGCGGTTTTGTTGCGTAATGCCGTTGTAGGTGAACTGCTTCTGGGAATACCACTTGTAGTATTCCGGAAACTCCCGGATGATCATCGCGGCAAGATGGGCGATGTCGCGCGCCGTCATGTGATGCTCGGGGTCCGGCAGGCCGGTCGCATTAATAAAGTGGCTGCCCTTCAATCCCAGCGTCTCGGCATGCCGGTTCATCAGAGCCGCGAAGCTGTCCTCGCCGCCGGCGACATATTCGGCCAGCGCCACCGTGGCGTCATTGCCGGACTGGATGATCATGCCTTGCAGCAGATCCTCCACGCTGACCTGCTTACCTACCTCGACGAACATGCGTGAGCCGGGGGTGCGCCAGGCCTTTTCACTGATCGTGACCATGTCATTGAGGGTGATTTTTCCCGAGCGCAGCTCCTTGAAGACAGCGTAGGCGGTCATCAGCTTGGTGATGCTGGCGGGATCGACCGGCTTGTCCGCGTCCTGTTCGGCGATGATACGGTCGCTGTCGAAATCCTGCAGGATGAACGACTTGGCCCCGGTCGACGGGGCTTTGGGAACTGGCAGCGACTCGGCCTGGAGTCCGGAGACGGTAAACAGCAGGAGAATGGCGGGTAACAAGCGCGTGAGTCGATAGGGCATGATCTTCCTGTACGGGTTGCGGTGATAAATGCACCGTGCATTGTCCGCATGTCACGGATAATTTGCAACGGTCCTGGAGCCTGTCCGAGTAATCTGTGCGTAGCGAGGCAGGTGGGAAATCGAGGACAGTTTTGCGATCGTGCGAGGAGAATAGCGGGTTCTATTTGACGAGAAGGATCGTGAAAATGGACCGATTTCCCGCCGCCGCAGTAGCAACATGATTACTCGGACAGGCTCCTAGACCCGGTCGCCGGGTGGCTCTCAGTCGATGACGACCTGGGTTTTGGTATAACCCCGCGATACCAGATTGCTGCTTATGCGGTCGGCCTCGTCGACGGAATCGAGCGGCCCGATCCGCACGCGATAGAGGGTGCCGGAGGCATTCGATGCCTCCATGATGTGGATATCGCCGACCTTGGCGTTCTGTAATTTGCTGCTGAGGCGTTTGGCGTTGTCCCTGCTCTTGAAGGCGCCCACCTGAAGAAAGAGCGATGCGGTCTGGCGCGCCGCAGGCTTGCGGGTGGCCAGCAGCGGCTTTTGCGGCGCCGACGGGTTGATCGCCTCGACCTCGACGAGGCCGGTGCCGTGCCCGAGTATGCCGAGTTTGGCGGCGGCGACATAGGACAGATCGATGATGCGGTTGGGATGGAACGGGCCCCGGTCATTGATCTTGACGATGATGGAACGGCCGTTCTGGAGGTTGGTTACCTTGGCATAGGTCGGCAGCGGCAGGGTCTTGTGGGCGGCAGTCATGCTGTACAGGTTGTAGGCCTCACCGCTCGAGGTGCGCCGGCCGTGGAATTTGGTACCGTACCAGGAGGCGATACCCCGCTCAACGTAGCCGTTACGGCTGGTGAGCGTGTAGTAGCGATGACCACTGACCGCATAGGAAACCGGGTTGCCGTAGCGGCTGAGGGGTTCGTCGCGCGGGACGGCATCCGGTATGCGGGAGATGTCGATCGGCCCCGTCGGTGCAGTGTCCCCGCTATCCCGGGTAACCTGCGAACTGCAGCCGGTGAACAGCACGGTGATCAGCAGGGCGATGGCGAGAAGGGAGCCGAACAACAGGGCGCCGCCGGAGCCACATGCCGCCGGGATCAGGGCAGCCGACGGGCAGGCGCAACGCGCCCCTCGCGGCGGGAGTGGCGTCACTCGTGCCGGTGTTGTCCTGTTCTGCATAGCCTTCCCCCCGTAAGGTCTATTGCATACGTGCGCGTGCCAGCCGGATTTCCTCGCTCAACTGATAGACCGCCATGGCGTAGAGCGGACTGTGGTTGTAACGGGTGATGACGTAGAAATTGTTCAGCCCCAGCCAGTATTCCGGACCGTTCTCCTGCTCGAGCGATAGTAACGCGGCCAGTGTGTCGTCCGGAAGGGGATTCGACGGGGTAATGCCCTCCGTTCTGAGTATTTTTACCGCCGTTTCCGGCTTCAGACCCTTTTCAATCACGCTTTCGTAGCGGTTGCCGGTCACGTTGGCCCGCATCGTTACCGTCGCGCCCGGGGCCCAGCCGTGTTCATGAAGGTAGTTCGCCACGCTGCCGACGATATCCATCGGACTGTCCCAGAGGTCGCGTTTCCCGTTCTGGTCGAAATCGACGGCAAAGCGCAGGTAGCTGCTGGGCATGAACTGTCCATATCCCATGGCGCCGGCATAGGAGCCCTTGGTGGTCAGCAGGTCGATGTGTTCCGCGCGCGCCAGCAGCAGGTATTGTTCCAGTTCGCCACGAAAAAACTCGCTTCGCGGCGGATAGTCGAACGCCAGCGTCGAGAGAGCGTCCAGTACACCATACTTTCCCGTGTTTCCGCCGTAGCGGGTTTCGACGCCGATGATGGCCACGATGACCTGCACATCGACGCCGTAAGCCTTTTCGGCCTGATCGAGTATCGCCGCGTTCTGGTTCCAGAATGCCACTCCCCCCTCGATCCGGCTTTGGGTCAGGAAGATTTTCCGGTATTCATACCAGGGTTTTTTTTTCTCGGCCGGTTTGCTCATCGCCGCCAGGATGTCGTCGCGGCGTTGCGCCTGACTGAAGACTTTCTCCAGCTCCTCCTTGCTGAATCCGTGTCGGGAGACCATCTCGCCGATGAACGCCTGCACTTGCGGATTGGAGGCATAGCCGCTCGACTGCGGCACGGATGCGGTCGTCGTGCAGGCGGGTAGCGCGCCGAGCAAGGCGACGATGGCGATGGCGGTTCGCAGGAACCCTTTCATCATGGCAGCGCTTCTCTCGTATCAGAACGGCGGGATTCTAGCACTTCACGTCGGTAGCAGCTTGCGATGCGTCTGTATCGACATGAGGATACCAAAACCGGCCATCAGCGTAACGATGGAGGTGCCGCCGTAGCTGATCATCGGCAGCGGCACGCCGACCACGGGAAGCAGGCCGGTCACCATGCCGGTGTTGACGATCACGTAGACAAAAAACGTCAATGCCAGACTCCCCGCGAGCAGGCGCGTGAAGGTGTCCTGTGCCTGGACGGCGATGAGGATGCCGCGTATCACGATGATGACGTAACACACGAACAGCACCATGATCCCGATGAAGCCGAATTCTTCGCTTAATACGGCAAAAATGAAATCGGTCGAGCGCTCCGGAAGGAAATCGAGCTGGGACTGGGTTCCGTTCAGCCATCCCTTGCCGAACAGGCCGCCGGAACCGATGGCGATTTCGGCCTGGATGGTATGGTAACCGGCGCCGAGCGGGTCATTCTGCGGATTGAGGAAGGTGATCACGCGCTGGCGCTGGTAATCGTGCATGAAATGCCAGAGCAGGGGAGTGACCGCGGCGACGAGCATACTCAATATGGCCAGCAGGCGCCATTGCAGCCCGGCGAGAAACAGGACGAAGAAGCCGGCGCTGGCGATCAGCAGCGCCGTTCCCAGGTCCGGCTGCTTGATGATCATCAGCGTCGGGACAATGGTCATCACGCTGCTGGCGAGCAACTGGAAACGGTTCGGCGGCAGCGATGCATCGGCGAGGTACCAGGCGACCATCATGGGCACGGCCAGCTTCATCATCTCGGAGGGCTGGAAACGGACGAAATAGAGGTCCAGCCAGCGCTGTGCCCCGCCGCTGATCTCGCCCTCGATCAATACCGCCAG
>JAHKKL010000371.1 GCA_020027635.1 Gammaproteobacteria bacterium | reverse complement strand
GCCGCCGCCCAGTCCTGTTTTTCGTAATAGATATAGCCGATTTTCAGCCGTGCGCCCGGTAGCTTCGGACTTTGCGGATAGTTCCCGACCAGCTTGTTGAATGACGCCAGGGCGCGATCGAAATCCCGGATGACATAATAGGTCTCGCCCAGCCAGTAATAGGCATTGTCGGAATACCCGCTGCCCGGGTACTTCTCCAGGAACTGGTTGAAGGCGGAGGCCGCCTCGACATAACGGCCCTCCCGGAGTATCGCCAGTGCCTTTTCGTAATCGGCCTGCTCCTCCGCCGTGCTGACGTGCGCCGCCGCTGGTACCGACGGCGGTGGGGGCGGGGTAACCGTCTCTCGTGGAGCCGCGACCGGGGGTGGTGGTGGCACGACTGGCGGTGGTGACGAAACGTCCGGAACCACCGGGGTCGGAACCGGCGCCTCGGCCGCCGTGCCCGGGGCCTGGCCCGTTTCCAGCTGCTGCAGGCGGCGATCGATATCCAGATAAAGTTCCTTTTGCCGGCGCTGCATATCCTCCAGCTGGTGGGTCTGCACCTCGATATCGCCGTGCAACTGCTGGACATCGCCCTGCAGCTTTTCAAGCTGGTTCAGCAGGTCGATCAGCCCGCGCCCTTCGAGCTGGCGCTCGATGCGGTCAAGCCGTTCCGAGGTCGACAGATTGCTTTCCGGGTAGGCCGGAGACGCCAATGCGGCGGCCAGCACCGCCGCACCAAACATCGTCATGTTACCCCTGTTACGCATATCAATAGCCGACGTAGACGATCTCGACACGGCGGTTCAGCCGGTAGGCTGTCTCGCTATGCCCTTCGGCCGCCGGTTTTTCCTCGCCGTAACTGACGACGGTGACCTGCTGTGCCGCGACGCCCTGCAGTTCAAGGGCGCGTTTTACGCCCTGGGCACGCCGGTCACCCAGGCCGATGTTGTATTCAGGCGAGCCGCGTTCATCCGCGTGCCCTTCCAGGGTCACCGTCTGCTCGGGGTGGGCGGACAGGTAACCCGCGTGTGCGGTGATCAGCTCCTGGTCTTCCGGCAGGATGCTGTCGCTGTCGTATTCGAAGTAGATGACGCGGCGCGACAAGGGACTGTTCGGATCGGTCAGCGAAGCGCCCGCATAGGAGGAGGTGCCTGCCGCCCCGCTGGTCTCCACGCCGCCGGCGCCCAGACTGTGATCTTCAACGTCGGCACCGGCACCTTTCTTGGCGGCCGTACTGCAACCGGCGAGCAGGGCAACCAGGGCCAGGGCGATAATACTGTTCATCTGAGGTTTCATTGCATTTTTCTCCTGAGTTTGAAATGACACACGAGTGTTGAAAAAAATCCCTATCACCGCTGGAAGGGAGACCAGACCGGCGCACGCACATTTCCCGCCTGCAGTGACAACCGCTGACGGAAGCTGCCGTCCGTGGATACAGCCGCCAGCACACCCCGGTTGCCCGCCTCGGTGGCATAGATGATCATGCTGCCATTAGGCGAGAAACTGGGAGATTCATCAAGGGTCCCGTCCGTCAGGACCCGAAGCAGACCCGATCCGACGTCGAGCACGGCAATGCGGTAGGCGCCATCCTCGCCGTGCACCATCGCCAGCTTGCGGCCATCGGGCGAGAAGTCGGCCCCGGCATTGTATTTGCCGTCGAACGTCAGGCGCTGCGGCTGCCCGCCCGCGGCGGCAATCCGGTACAGCTGCGGGGAACCGCCGCGGTCCGAGGTGAACACGATGCTCCTGCCATCCGGCGACCAGACCGGTTCGGTATCGATGGCGGGACTGTTGGTCAGCCGATTGAGGGCCTTCGAATTCAGGTCCATGACGTAAATTTCCGGGTTGCCATCCTGCGACAGGGTCAACGCCAGACGCTGTCCGTCCGGCGACCACGCGGGCGCCCCGTTGATGCCCTGGAAGGAAGCCACCTTGCGCCGGGAACCCGAGCCGACATCCTGCAAATAGATCTCCGCGGTCTTTTTCTCAAAGCTGACATAGGCGATCTGCCTGCCGTCCGCCGACCAGGCGGGGGACATCAGCGGCTGGTTGGAGCGCAGGATCGTCTGGGGATTGTAGCCATCCGAGTCGGCCACCATGAGGGTATAGGATTTCGCGGCGCCTGTTCCGGTCGTGGTGATATAGGCGATCTGCGTATTGAAGGCGCCCTTTTCACCGGTCAGCTGCTCGTAGATCAGGTCGCTGATGTGGTGGGCCACCCGCCGCAGCTCCGAGCCGCTCGCCGCGAAGCTGTAGCCGATAAGCTGTTTGGTGCGCAACACATCGAGCAGCTGAAACTGGACGTTGTATTGCTGGGAACCGGTCGCGTTCACCTTGCCGATCACCATATTGTCGACGTTGAGCATGCGCCAGGTCTGGTACTGCACCTGGGCGATGTCGGACGGACGCGAGACGAGATCGCGATCGGGCAGCGGCGCGAACCGCCCGCTGCGACTGAGGTCGGAGGAAATGATCGCGGCGACATTCTCCTGCCCCGCCCCGGCGGTATCGTTCCCGCCGAAGGGGACCACGGCGATCGGTATCGCCCCTTCCATGCCCTTGGTGATCTCGATCGTCAGGTCGCTGTAGGCCGGCCGCGCCAGCAGCAGCAGAAGTACTAACAGAGTGTGTCGATAAGGTTTCACGGGTTCTCGGTATCCTGGATCAGTTGGGTTTAAAGATCAGTCGCAGGTCGCGGAAATGCTTGAACAGGGCCGCATCCGGCGGCAGCGGCAACGGGGACGCCTTGTAGACGGCCGTCTCGACGGAGCGGTCGAATACCGGATCGCCGCTGCTGCGAACGATCTGCACCCGGGCGACTTCGCCGCCGGGAATCAGGCCGACCTGCACGACGCATGACAGTCCCGCGACACTGCCCGGAGGACGCAGCCAGCTGCGCTGAATGCGTTCCTGGATGTAGCCAATGTATTCCTCCACCACTCCCTGGACGCGCG
>JAHKKL010000370.1 GCA_020027635.1 Gammaproteobacteria bacterium | reverse complement strand
GCCGTTTCGCGAGTCTCGGCCTGACATCCGACCGGATTGCCCGCCGCTTCCTTTCCTATAATTCCGCCGCACCGGAGTTTCTCGAGGCCGGCAAGGCGGGGCTGCGAAACGATGAGTGAGCGCGAGACCCGCATCATCGTGCCGGTGCTCGCCCGGGTGGAAGGCGAGGGCGCGCTGACGCTGCACGTGCGGGATCAGAAGATCGAAAGACTCGAACTGCGGATCTACGAGCCGCCGCGTCTGTTCGAGAAATTCCTGGAAGGCCGCGACTACCAGGAAGTGCCGGATATGGTCGCGCGCATCTGCGGCATCTGCCCGGTCGCCTACCAGATGAGCGCGGTCCGCGCGCTGGAACAGGCTTTCGGCGTCGATGCAGGTGAGAAGGTGCGCGACCTGCGGCGGCTGTTCTACTGCGGCGAATGGATCCAGAGCCACAGCCTGCATATCCACCTGCTGGCGGCGCCGGATTTCCTGGGGTTCGACAGTGCCCCGGCAATGGCGCGGCGGTTTCCCGATGAAATACGCCGCGGCTTGCGCCTGCAGGCGCTCGGCAACGACATCATCCGCCTGCTGGGCGCGCGCTCGGTTCATCCCGTGGGCGCCCGCGTGGGAGGTTTTTACCGGATACCGACGCCGGCCGAGGCGCAGGCGCTGCGGGAACGGCTGGCGGCGGCACAGGAGGACGCCAGGGCACTGGTGCGCTGGACGGCCGGTCTCGAACTGGCGGCGGATGAGCAGGAGTTCACCACTGTGGCGTTGCGTCACGCGGATGAATACCCGATGAACGAAGGCCGCATCGTTTCCAGCGATGCACTGGATATTCCGGTCGAGGAGTACGAACGGCATTTCCGCGAATTCCAGGTGCCCTGGTCGACGGCGCTGCATTCACTGCTGCATGAGAAACCCTACCTGGTCGCCGAGCCGCAACATGTTTCACAGCATCGTCGCGCGCGCGGTGGAAATTTACTACGCACTGCTGGAGGCCATCCGCCTGCTGGAGCCGGACGACGGGATGGCTTGCGCCGCGCCGCCGATAGAACCCCGGGCCGGGACGGGATACGGCTGCACCGAGGCGCCGCGCGGACTGCTCTGGCACCGCTACACAACCGACGCGCAGGGACGGATCGTTTCTGCCCGCATCGTTCCGCCCACCAGCCAGAACCAGGCGCGCATCGAAGCGGATCTTCGGGCCTCGCTCGAGTCGCATGGCCTTGCGCGTCCGGCGGAGGAACTGCGGCGCCGCGCCGAGACGGTCATCAGGAACTACGACCCGTGCATCTCCTGCGCCACGCATTTCCTCAGGCTGCAGGTTGAGGATGACGGGTAGGATCTGCATGAGGCTTTGTTAACGGCGTTATTGATAACCGCCCGGTAGCGGCGTTCCGGGTGATTTGCGTTCCGGATAGCCGCTCGCCTGCAGGGCGGCCGTGATCGCGTCCCGCAGGCCCTCATCGGCCTGCACGGTAACCCGGCCCGTGGCGATCTCCACCGCCACCTCATGCACGCCGCTGATCCGGCCGAGAGCCTCCCTGATCGTGTTGGCGCACCCTCCGCACTTGATGTTTTCCGCATCGATTCTGTATTCCATCGCTGGCTCCCGAACACTGGGTTGATAGGCACACCGGCTCATTCTACGGAACTGTCGCGGGCACGGGCATATTCAATCACCTGGCCCAGGCTCAGACCGGCGTCATTGACGGGGATATGATCCGGGTACTCGACGGCGAACCCGTCGTTCTCCAGCAACGCGACCGCCGCTTCCGTGAGGATGCGGTTCTGGAATACGCCGCCGCTGACCCCGATCCTGCCGACGCCGTGTTCTTCCCGGGCGCGTCGTGCCTGTTGGCGTAGCGTGTGCGCCAGGCTGGCATGAAAGCAGGCGGCGCGTTCGCCCACCGGCCGCGCCGTGTCGAGCAGCACGGGCAGCAGCGGTGCCCAGTCGGTAATCCACACTCCCGCGGCATTGCGCTGCAGCGGCAGTTCGACCGGAACGGCGGCACCCTTACACGCGGCTTCGAGCAGCATCGGCCCCTGTCCTTCGAAGCTCGCTTCCCGGCAGAGGCCGGTCAGGGCGGCGGCCGCATCGAACAGGCGGCCGGCGGCGGTGGTCTGCGGGGTATTCAAGCGCCGCTGCCAGGCCTGCCGCAGGACGGCGGCAGCCGCGGGCAATTCCGGCCAGACATGGCCCGCCTCCCAGCACAAGGCGGCGGCGCTGCGCCAGGGTTCACGCCCGGCGCGTTCCCCGCCGGGCAGGTGAAAGGGGCGCAGGCTGGCGATGCGCCGCCAGGCGCCGGGACGCCCGAGCAGGGCCTCGCCACCCCACAGGGTGCCGTCCCCGCCGTAGCCGACGCCGTCCCAGGTGAATACCAGCCGGGTCGCGCCGTCCGGTTCCAGAGCGCAGGCCGCCGTCGCATGAGCGTGATGGTGCAGCACCTTGTGGACCGGCAGGCCGCAGCGTTCGGCCCAGCGTGTGGTCGCATAACCGGGATGGGCATCGCACACAACGGCAGCCGCGCGCACGCCGTACAGGGATTGCAGATCCTCGATGGTTTGCTCGAATACCGCGAGACTGCGGGCGGTGCCCATGTCGCCGATATGGGGCGAGACCACGACGCGGTTTCTCCAGGCCAACGCGATCGTGTTTTTCATGTGCCCACCCACGGCCAGCAACGGCTCCTGCAGACGGAAGGGCAGTTCCAGTTCCAGCGGGGCGCCGCCGCGTCCGAGACGCAGCGGCCGTGCCCGGCCCCGGATGACCCGGTACACGGGGTCGTCGGCTGGCCGCTCGATCGCCCGGTTATGATGAAGAAAGGCATCGGCCACATGGCCCAATCGTCGCTCGACCTGGTGGTTTTCCGTCAGCACCGGCTCGCCGCTGATATTGGCCGAGGTGGCGACCAGGGGAAACCCGAGGTCATTCAGCAGCAGATGATGCAGCGGGCTGTAGGGCAGCATGAGGCCGATTTCCTCGAGTCCCGGTGCGATCAGAGGCGAGAGCCTGCAGTCGGGCTTGCGGAGCGCCAGCACGATGGGCCGGCGGGGGTCTGTGAGCAGTTCGCGGTGTTCCCTCGACAGGAACACCGCGCCCCGGGCATACCCCAGCGGGTCGTTCGCAGGCGCCGGAAACATGACGGCCAGTGGTTTGTGCGGCCGCGGCTTGGTGGCACGCAGGCGGGCGATGGCCGCGTCACTGCCGGCGTCGCACATGAGGTGATAGCCGCCGATGCCTTTCACGGCGACGATGTGCCCGTCACGCAGGGCCGCGCTGCAGGCGGAGAGCGCGCGCGGGTTGTCGTGCAGGCGGCTGCCGTGACGAAGCTTGAATTCCAGGACCGGTCCGCAGGCGGGGCAGGCCACCGGCTCGGCGTGAAATCGCCGGTCGAGCGGATTACTGTATTCCGCGCGGCAGGCCTCACACAGGGCGAAGTCCGCCATGGTGGTGTTCGAACGGTCATAGGGCAGGGCGCGGATCAGGGTGTAACGCGGCCCGCACTGGGTGCAGTTGATGAACGGGTAACGGTAGCGACGGTCGGCCGGGTCGTTCAGTTCGGCGAGACAGTCGTCGCAGGTGAACAGATCCGGCGGCACATGATTATCCGCCGTACCGCCGTCGATGCTCTCGAGAATCGAGAAGCCCTGCAGCTCGCAGGGTTCCACCGGGACGCAGGACTCGATCCGCGGCCGCGACAGCGGCGGCGGGTGCCGGAGCAGCTCGCGCGCGAACCTGTCCAACGCATCCGCTTTACCCTGGATGTGAATCTCGACGCCACCCGCGCGGTTGCGCACCCAGCCGGTGAGGGCATGCATGCCGGCCAGACGGAACAGGTACGGCCGGAAGCCGACACCCTGGACGCG
>JAHKKL010000369.1 GCA_020027635.1 Gammaproteobacteria bacterium | reverse complement strand
CTCACAACCGGCAGGGGGCCGGCATGCCTGGCAGCAGGGCATTACCTGCGAACGTAAATTCTAACTTTGCCTCAGTGGTGGAGACGCCCCATGCCGGGTAACTCCTTCCGTGATCCGCTGTGAATACGTCCCTGTACGCTCGCCGGCCGCATCCCTGCGGCCGACGGTCACTGCAGAAGTTACCCGGCATGGGGCACTGTTACGTATGCCAACTTCAAAACTACACACCGGGCCAAGAGCAGGAGGGGTCGGGCGGGACCGTCGGCCGCAGGATGCGGCCGGCGAGTCTCCAGGGATGGATTTACGGCGTGTCGCGACTGACCCCTCCTGCTCTTGACCACATGACTCATGTTTTACTGGACCTGGCAAGCTACACACCGGCGCCGCTTTGGTACACACTTGTCACTCTGGCACGAGACGAGGCATGCGCGATGACCGATGAGAAATCCACCCGTGAGAAATGGCTGCGGGCCTACGATGACATGATGGTGCGGGTTAAAACGGCGATCGAGGAAGCCGAAGAGCACACGCTCCCCCCCATCAAGCGCTATATCGCCAACGCCCGCGACACGGCCGTCGAGCTGGAGGAACTGACCAAGGAGGAGGCGGAAAAGATCGCCTACTTTCTGGAACGGGACCTGGAGGATGCCGGCAAGCATATGGTCGAGAGCGGCCATGAACTGGGGGACTGGCTGCGTTTCGATATCGGCCAGATCGAGGACCGCCTGCTGGAGGCCCTGTTGAAGGTCGCCGACCATACCCGGCTCGACATGCTGCAGTTTGAACGCGACCAATGCGCGTCCTGCGGCGCACTCATCCGCTTCCATGCCACCGGCTATATCCCCGGCTGCCCGGCCTGCGATCACACGGTGTTTCACCGCAAGTCCGTCAGCGACGATCTCTGAACCGGGTGTGATTGCATCACGGTCTTATCCCGACCGCATTATTGGCCACGGAAGACACGGAAAAAGTCCGTGTTATTCCGTGTGTTTCCTTGGCTATTTCTTACTGCTTGTCGTAGGGTGCGCCGTGCGCACCATGCCGTGTCGGCGTGTTTCCGGTGCGCACGGCGCACCCTACGGTGTTTCTCAGACGGCATAAGTTATGCGGAATAAGCAGAGCGCTTGAAAGGGAAAAACGCAAGATTTCAACGACCCCTTGAGCGGCGCGCAAACCACGGCAGCAGCAGGCAGAGCATGGCCAGCACCACGACCGGTGCATTGCCCAGCAGCACGTAGGGAGTCGCGCCCTGGCGGGGCGTGACGGTCCCCGTGACCACCGCCTCTTCAAACTGGCGGCTGCGAGCGATGACGCGCCCGGTGTGATCGATGAGGGCGGAAATACCCGTATTGGTGGCGCGCAGCATGGGCCGGCCGGTTTCCTTGGCCCGCAGGCGCGCCATCTCCAGGTGCTGGTGCGGCGCGAGCGAATCGCCGAACCAGCCATCGTTGCTCACATTGACCAGCAAGGCGGCCTGCGGCAGAGCCCGGCGGAGTTCCTCACCGAACACCACCTCGTAACAAATCGAGGTGGCCACCGGATAGCCGGCGGCATCCAGCAACGGTTGGTTGGCATCCCCGCTGGAAAAATCCGCGTTCGGCACCGCCAGGGCGTCCAGGCTGTTACCCAGCACCCCGCGCAGCGGCAGGTACTCGCCGAACGGCACCAGGTGCCGCTTGTAGTAGAAGCGGCGTTCCCCGCCGAGGGACACGACACTGTTGTAGTAACGCCAGGTCGCCAGATCCAGTACCGGGATACCGGTCAGCAGGACGGTATGCGTTTTACGCAATTCGGCATCGAGCTGTGGAATGAGGCTGTCCGACATCTGGTCGTAAAACGCCGGGATGGCGGTTTCGGGCCACACCACCAGATCCGTCGGCGCCAGGTTGAAGGTGAGCGTCATGTAGCGCGTGAGCGTATGCTTCAGGTTTTCCGGCGCCCATTTGGTTTCCTGGGCAATGTTGCCCTGTACCAGCGCCACCGTCAGCGGGCCACCGCGCACCCCGGTCCATTCGACGCGCTCCAGCAGAGAACCGCCCGCCCCGATCACGCACAGCGCGAGCAGGGCCGGCAACCGCATCTGGCGGCGCACCAGGGCTACCAGCGCCGCGGCCACCAGCGCCGCGGCCAACCCGACGCCATAAACACCCGAGAGCGGCGCATAGCCGGCCAGCGGACCGTCGATCTGGCTGCTTCCGAGGGTCAGCCAGGGAAACCCGGTGAACAGCCAGCCGCGAAGCCATTCACAGAGTATCCAGCCGGCGGCAAACGCGACCAGCCGCCACAACGGGGCCGAGGCCGGCAGCCAGCGGTTGAGGCAATAGCCGAGCAGGGTGGGATAGAGGCTCAGGTAGACGACCAGCGCCGCCGTCACCAGCGCGGCGGGCAGCATCGGCACGTGCCCGTAGGTGTGCACGCTGACATACACCCAGGAAACGCCCGCACCGAAATATCCCAGCCCGTAAAAGGCGCCGTGGCGCAAGGCCTGGCGCGGCGTGTCGCCCAGCCACTGGTTGAACAGAACCGCGAGCGACAGGTAGGCAACCGGATACCAGCCGAGCGGAGCGTAGGCCGCCACGCCCAGTGCGCCGGCCAGCAGCACGATGATCCCGCCGAAGCGGGCAGACAGCCTAGCCCGCATATCTCACCGGGATCCCGGATGCTGGCGCAGGGCTCGTGTGTCCGGGCGCCGCTCTGGAGCGAAAGGGGTAGCCGTAGCTACCCCTTGAGTGAAGAGCAAGTGGCGGCCGCGACACGGGGCCGAAGGCCAGTCGCGGGAGTGGACGCCACGCACCGGATCGATCATGCGCTGGTGGCACTGCGGCCGCGCGCCCCGTCTCCGTTAAGGCTGCGCTCTCGAGATACGGTGCGCGCGCGCGAGAACCAGCCAGGGCCGGGATAGGCGCGCTCCGTAAACATACCGTCGTTTTCTGAGCTGGCAATCGTTGGATCGTCTCAATCCACAATGTGGTTCGACCGCCGCCCGGTGAGAAATGCGGGCTAATCACGAGGTGGCGCTTCCCTCGTTGCCGTTGCCGTTGCCGGCACCAGCGTCCGTGGCCGACTTGGGCAATACGGTGAGCTGCAGCATGTGCACGCGGCGATTGTCGGCGCGCAGAATCTTGAAGAGATGGTTACCGATGACGATGCGCTCGCCGCGGCGCGGCAGATGGCCGAACCGGTGCACCACGAAGCCACCGATGGTATCGAACTCTTCATCCGAATAATTCGTACCGAAATACTCGTTGAAATCCTCGATCGGCGCCAGCGCCTTGACGGTGTAATGCACCGCGCTGTGCTTGCGGATCGTGCCTTCCTCTTCCACGTCATGTTCGTCCTCGATCTCGCCGACGATCTGCTCCAGCACATCCTCGATGGTGACGATGCCGGCGACGCCACCGTACTCGTCCACGACGATGGCCATGTGATTGCGGTTCGAACGGAAGTCCTTCAGCAGCACATTGAGCCGCTTGCTTTCCGGGACAAACACGGCGGGACGCAGCAGCTCGCGCACATTGAAGCGCTGGTCGGTGCGCTCGATCGCATAGAGCAGCACATCCTTCGCCAGCAGGATGCCCACGATTTCGTCGCGGCTGTCGCCGATGACCGGGTAACGCGAATGTCCGGTCTCGACGATGGTGCGCAGCAGCTCTCGGGGGTTGGCGTCACGCTCCAGCATGTCGACCTGGGAACGGGGAATCATGATGTCACGCACCCGCATGTCATCGACCTGCAGCAC
>JAHKKL010000062.1 GCA_020027635.1 Gammaproteobacteria bacterium | reverse complement strand
TCCCAGCGACCGGGTACGCTCCGGGCGCTTCGGCGCCTGCCTGATGGCGGAACCCGAGCAGGTGGCCGCGTGCGTGGCGGCCATGACCGCGGCGGTAGACCTCCCGGTGACGGTCAAGACGCGGATCGGCATCGACGATCAGGACAGTTACGAGGGGTTGGCCGATTTCGTGGAACGGCTGGCCGGGGCCGGCTGCCGCACGTTCATCGTGCACGCGCGCAAGGCCATCCTGAAGGGGCTGAGCCCGAAGGAGAACCGCAGCGTCCCGCCGCTGAGATACGATGTCGTCTACCGCCTGAAAAATGCGTTCCCCGGACTGACGATCATCCTGAACGGCGGCATCACGCATCTGGATGAGGCCGCCGTGCATCTCGGACGCGTGGATGGCGTCATGCTGGGTCGTGCGGCCTACCATAATCCCTATGGGCTCGCCGGGGTCGATGCCCGCTTCTTCGATGACCTGCAGCCGGTAGCGAGCCGTGCTCTCATCGTGGAACGCATGCTGCCCTACATCGAGCAGCAACTGGGTGAGGGCACCGTACTCAACGCTGTCGCGCGCCACATGCTGGGGCTGTTCCAGGACGTACCCGGTGCGCGCGCGTGGCGGCGGCACCTGAGTGAACACGCCCACCGGGCGGGCGCTGGCCCTGAGGTCATCCTCGGCGCGCTCGCGGCGGTTGCTGCCGTTGGCGATGAAGAGACAAGCACGAGGCGTAAAATATCAGTAACTATGTGTACATGACGCATGCCGGGTAAATCCTTCCGTGACACGCTGTAAATACGTCCCTGTAAGCTCGACGGCCGCATCCCTGAGGCCGACGGTCACTACAGGATTTACCCGGCATGCGGCGTCCGCACATAGGAGCGAGCTTGCTCGCGAACCTGCTGATTAGGTAATACCGTGTTCGCGTGCAATCTCGCTCCTACAGGAGAACCCTCATTTTCCGCAAGTGGGTATTTGACATGTGCAGGATAACCAGGAAAGGCCAGTGACCAGAAAACAGGACGTGGTGGTGATCGGCGGCGGCCCGGGCGGGCTGGTCATCGCGAGCGTTGCCGGACAGCTGGGCCTGCGGGTGACGCTGATCGAGAAATCCGGACATCTCGGCGGCGACTGCCTGCACAGCGGCTGCGTGCCCAGCAAGACGCTCATCAATACCGCGCGGCTCGCGCACCGGATGCGCCAGGCCGCGCAGTTCGGCCTGCCGGCCTGCGTCCCGGAAATCGACATCAACCGGGTGCTGGACCGGGTCGACAGCGTCATTGCCCATATCCAGCAGCACGACGACCCCGAGCGCTTTCGCCGTTATGGTTGCGATGTGCGCTTTGGCGCGGCCCGCTTCCTCAATCCCCATGAGGTCACCGTCAACGAGGAAATCATCCGCGGCAAGCGCTTCGTGATCGCGACCGGGTCGCAGCCGGTCGTCCCGCCGATCCCGGGTATCGCCGAAGTCGGCTACGACACCAACGAAACCATCTTCAAGCGCCGTGAATTGCCTCCCCGGCTGGCCGTCATCGGCGGCGGACCGGTCGGACTCGAACTGGCGCAGGCCTATGCGCGGCTCGGCAGCCGGGTGACGATCGTCGAGGCGGCCGACCGGATCCTGCCCGTGGCCGACAGCGAGGTCTCCGCCGTGCTTCGCCAGGTACTGGAAGGCGAGGGCATCACCCTGCACCTGTCCTGCCAGGTGACCACTGCCCGGCGCGACGGCGACAGCCGCCAGCTGTTTCTCACCAATGGCGCGACCGTCGAATGCGAGCGGATACTGGTGGCCGCCGGGCGGCGTCCGGCCGTGTTTGGTCTCGGACTCGACGAGGCCGGGGTAGAACACAACGCCAGGGCCGTGGTCGTCGATGCGCGTCTGCGCACCAGCCAGCCGCATATTTATGCCGTCGGCGACGTGTGCGGGCCTTACCAGTTTACCCACATGGCCGAATACCAGGCCGGCATCGTCCTCGCCGGTCTGCTGTTCAGGATTCCGCGCAAGGTCGATTACCGGGTGGTCCCGAGCGTCACCTACACCGACCCCGAGGCCGCTCAGGTTGGTCTTACCGAGCAGGAGGCGCAGGCGCAGGGGCTGCGCTATGACGTTGCCCGTTTCCCGCTCAATGAAATCGACCGGGCCATCACGGATGGCGTCGGTGAGGGTTTTCTCAAGATCCTGATCGCCCGCGGCCGGGTGGCGGGGGCGAGCCTCGTCGGTGCGCCTGCCGGCGAGCTGATCCATGAGCTGGCGCTGGCCATGCAGGTCAAGGCTAAGGCAGGGGATATCAGCCGCCTGATCCATGCCTACCCGACGCTTTCACAGATCCACCGGCGTGCTATCAATACGCGCTACGCGCCACGGCTCTATTCCGGCAAGGCGCGCTTGCTCTCCCGGCTGATCAACCGCCTGCTGCCGTGACACTCTTGCGGACCGGCGCACGGGAAAACTGACGGAGTTATTCCCCATGCATGCGACATTGCCCTTGCTGCTGCCCAGCGACTTTCCCGCCCTTCGTCGCGGGCGGCTGGAAACGCTGCAGGTCAATCTGGGTTACCGCTGCAACCAGTCCTGCCTGCATTGCCACGTCAATGCCGGTCCCACGCGCAAGGAGATGATGAGCGAGGCGACCGTTGACGAGGTCATCCGCTATCTGGCCGTCTCCGACATCCGCACTCTCGACCTGACAGGCGGTGCCCCGGAACTCAATCCCGGTTTCCGCCGACTGGTGTGCGCCGCGCGCGCTCGTGGTATCCGGGTGATCGACCGCTGCAACCTGACCGTCATGCGGGAATCCGGGCAGGAAGATACCGCCGGATTTCTTGCCGATAACGAAGTCGAAATCATTGCTTCATTGCCCTGTTACTTAAAGGAAAATGTCGACAGCCAGCGCGGCGAGGGTGTCTATGAGGACAGTCTCGCGGCCCTGCGCCTGTTGAACCGGCTGGGTTACGGAAGGCGTGACTCCGGTCTAATCCTCAACCTGGTCTACAATCCGCAGGGCCCCGTGTTGCCCCCGCCCCAACCGGAGCTCGAGCGCGACTATCGCAACTACCTGGATGGCCATCACCACATCGTGTTCAATCACCTGTTGACTCTGGCCAATGTGCCGATCAATCGCTTCGGCAGCACCCTGGTTTCCCGGGGGGAGTTTTCCGGTTATATGGACCTGCTGCGCGCCGCGCACCGCGACGAGAATCTCACCGGCGTCATGTGCCGTACGCTGCTTAGCATCGACTGGGAAGGCTACGCCTATGACTGCGACTTCAACCAGATGCTCGGCCTGGCCGCGCCGATCAACGGCGCCGCGAAAACCCATATCTCCGGCCTCGGAGGCAAGGATCTGAGCGGAAACCGCATCCGGGTAGCTGACCATTGCTACGCCTGTACCGCGGGTCAGGGCTCCAGCTGCGGCGGCGCCCTGGCCGGTTAGACGGAATGACTCACCGGCAAGATTACTCAGCGCGAAAAACGACCATGAAGGCCCGGGTATGATCTCCCTCATCGTGCCGGCGCTCAACGAAGCCCGCGGCATCGTGGATACGCTGCAGACACTGCAGGACCTGCGCAGGCGAGGCCACGAGGTCATCGTCGCCGATGGCGGCAGCACCGACAACACCGTGGAGGTGTGCGCACCACTTGCAGACCGGGTCATCGTTGCCGCCACCGGCCGTGCCAGGCAGATGCAGGCCGGCGCCGCGTTGGCCCGTGGCGCGGTCTTGTGGTTTCTGCATGCCGACACGCGGGCGCCCCGGGACGCGGATCGGACCATTATCGCGGCGCTCGACTCCGGCGACCGCCAGTGGGGGCGTTTCGATGTGCGCTTCCCGCAAGCCGGTCTCTTGCTCGGGGTCGTGGCGGCCCTCATGAACCTGCGTTCGCGCCTGACCGGGATCGCTACCGGTGACCAGGGTATCTTCGTCACCCGCGAGCTGTTCGAGCGCGTCAACGGGTATCCGCCAATCCCGCTGATGGAGGACATCGCGCTCAGCCGCCTGCTGAAGCGCTGCTCACGGCCGGTCTGCCTTCCTGACAAGCTCATCACTTCCGCGCGCCGCTGGCAGACGCACGGCACCCTGCGCACCATCCTGGTCATGTGGTCACTGCGGCTGGCCTATTCCCTCGGAGCATCACCCGCACGGCTGGCACGATTCTACAAGCCGCACCGGGCATGAACTATCCGGCCTCGCGGTTGCTCGTCTTCACCAGGGTGCCCCGCGCGGGGCAGGTCAAGACACGGCTGATACCACAGCTTGGCGCGCAGGGCGCGGCCGATTTCCACGCCCGCCTGATCCACCACTGTCTGCAGACCGTGACGCGCGCCGGTCTGTGCCCAGTCGAACTGTGGTGTGCGCCGTCGTGTGATGACCCGTTCTTCCAGGCGTGCCGGGAACGCTATGGCCTCGAGTTGCATGATCAGGCGCAGGGGGGGCTGGGGGAACGCATGCACGAAGCACTCGCTGCGGCGCTCGCACGTGCCGAATCAGCTCTCCTCATCGGAACCGACATCCCGTCGCTCGAGGCGGCGGATCTCGATGCGGCATTCCAGGCGTTGCAACAGGGCAAGGATGCCGTCGTAGGACCGGCCCGGGATGGCGGCTATTACCTGATCGGCTTGAAATATGCCGACTGGCGGTTGTTTGACCGGATACCCTGGGGAACTGCAACGGTCTTTCAGGAAACCGTTTCCCGGCTGCAGCAGTTTGCCATGGATTGGCGGCGTCTGCGCGAGCACGGGGACGTGGATACACCGGATGACTACCACCGTCTCCCCGAAGCCATCAGAAGTGCCGCCGGCTCGGGCAATCCCGGCTTGAGCGGTTAACGCGGATCGGTCAGGATCGGCAATTGAAAAATAATTGTCGTCCAGTGGGTCAAATTGGTCGCGGTGTCTGGCAAAATAGCACATCTTGTTCTATAAAAACGGTATGATCAGTCAATAATATCAAGGACTTTTGTGAACTTACTTTGAACCCATATCACAAGGAGTTAGGTCAATGAGGAGACTTTATTTTCTGCTGCCCGGTATTGAAAGCGCGAAAACCATCGTGGATGAACTGCTGCTTGCCCGGATAGAGGAACGGCACATCCATATCGCCGCCGCCGACCACCATGCCTTGTCGGAGGCCCATCTGCCGGAAGCGAATCTGCTGCAGGAAAGCGATTTTGTCCCGGCGGTGGAACGGGGTCTCGCCATCGGCGGAGCGACCGGCGTCGTGGCAGGTATCGCGGCGATCACCCTCGGCGGTGTGGCCCTGGCGGGCGGTGCGATACTCGGCATCGGGCTGGCGGGTGCGGGCGTCGGCGCCTGGATCTCCGGCATGATCGGCGTCTCGGCGCCCAGTTCACGGCTCAAGGAATTCGAGGCGGCGATCGAAAAGGGCAACCTGATGATGATGGTGGACGTGCCCAAGTCCCGCGTGCAGGAAATCACGGATCTGGTCAAATCGCACCATCCAGAGGCCGTAGTCGAGGGTACCGAACCGGTCATCCCGGCCTTCCCGTAATCGCTCTGCGGTATCCTACCGCCAGCAATCAGGCTCCTGGATCTCTAGGGACGCGCTGATTTATTTGGCCCGTTCGCCCTGAGCTTGTCGAAGGGCATTTCATACGATTGATTTTGTTGGTTTCATTCCGTTCATGGTTCGACAGGCTCACCACGAACGGAATAAATCAGCGCGTCCCTAGAGATACAGGCGCCTTATTTCCTCGTCCGGCTCACTGCGTTCCCATACCTCCATAAAGTACTTCTCCCACTCCGCCACCTTGCCGGGATCATGGAAGTTGGCGGTGCCTTCGTAACGTGCGGCGATCGGCCGGTGCAGGTAGCCGCAGCCATCGGCCAGCAGAAATGACTCGTGGTAGTTGCGGTATTGCGGTCCGGGACGACGCAGCTGGATGGCCGAACTCAGACGCCGTGCGATCTCGATCAGGCGATGGCCATGGGCTACGACCTTGCGGGCATCGTGGATCAGGATCCAGATGCGCGACTGGCTGTGCGTGCGGGCCAGCCGGCTGACCGCATCCAGGAACGCGGTTTCATCGTAGATGGCGGGTTCGAGATCCTCGGTGTGCAGCAGCAGGGTGCGTTGCGCCTGGGCGGCCAGCGCGTGCGCCACCGCGCAGGCCTCGCTCTGTCTTTCAACCTCGAACTCCAGGTTGCTCACGCCGAGCCGCAGATCATCGAGACTAAGTTGCGAAGCCGTGGTTTTGCCGTGTTCTGAAGTGGTCATTTTCCGCATCCCGTTAGTCGTTTATCTTTTCATTATTGTCGCTGGCAAGCGTTTTTACCATTTTCAGGTGTTCGATTCCGGGCGGGACCGTCAGATCGAACGCGCCTGCCGCTCGGCATTGCCGGTATAGCTTGCCGGGGTGAGTTCCGCCAGTGAGGCCCTGGCGGCATCCGGAATCGCCAGGTCCTTAAGGAATTCCGCCAGCGTTTCCCGGTTTACCGCGCGGTCGCGGGTCAGTGCCTTGAGCTTTTCGTAGGGCTTTTCAATTCCGTAGCGGCGCATCACCGTCTGCAGCGCCTCGGCCAGTACCTCCCAGCTCTCGTCGAGATCGCCGGCGGTACACCGTTCGTTGACCTCCAGCTTGCCGATGCCCTTGAGGCAGGATTCACAGGCGATGATGACGTGCGCGATGGCGACGCCGATATTGCGCAGTACCGTGGAATCGCTGAGATCGCGCTGCCAGCGCGAGATGGGCAGCTTGGCCGCGAAGTGACCGAGCAGGGCATTGGCGATGCCGAGATTACCCTCGGCGTTCTCGAAATCGATGGGATTGACCTTGTGCGGCATGGTGGAGGAACCCACCTCGTCGGCCACGGTTTTCTGCTTGAAATAACCGAGCGAGATGTAGGCCCAGACATCGCGGCAGAAATCGATCAGCACGGTGTTGAAGCGCGCCAGACAGTCGAATTGCTCCGCCAGATAATCATGCGGTTCGATCTGGGTCGTGTACGGATTCATCTCCAGCCCGAGCCCGCTGATGAACCGCCGCGCTACCGCCGGCCAGTCCACCTCGGGGTAGGCGATCAGGTGGGCATTGTAGTTGCCGACGGCGCCGTTCATCTTGCCGAGCACCGGCAGCCCGGCGAACTGCTCGCGCTGGCGGAGCAGGCGGGCGGCGACATTCGCCATTTCCTTGCCGATAGTGGTCGGCGAGGCGGTCTGACCGTGGGTGCGGGAGAGCATCGGCACTCCCGCGTGGCGATGCGCCATGTCCACGACGGCCTTGATGAGGTCGTCCATCAGCGGCAGCAGGGACTGGTTGCGCGCCTCGCGCAACATGAGCGCATAGGCGAGGTTGTTGATGTCCTCGGAAGTGCAGGCGAAGTGAATGAACTCGCTGACCGCCTCCAGCTCCTGGTTGCCGGTTATCTTCTCCTTCAGAAAATATTCCACGGCCTTGACGTCGTGGTTGGTGGTGCGCTCGATATTCTTGATGCGCTGTGCATCCGTTTCGCTGAAATTCTCGATGATGTCATTGAGCACATGGCTGGCATGGCTGCTGAGCGCCGGAACTTCGCGGATGTCCTGCTGCTCCGCCAGTGCCTGCAGCCACCGGATCTCGACCTGCACGCGGTGGCGGATCAGACCGTATTCGCTGAAGATGGGCCGCAGGGGTTCGGTCTTCGATCCATAGCGGCCGTCGACGGGTGACAGGGCGGTCAGCTGCGAGAGTTCCATGGCGTGGGTTCCGTGTGTTGTTCAGGTCAGGCGGCAAGCTGGCGCAGGACATACTGGAGGATGCCGCCATGCCGGTAATATTCGAATTCCTGCGGGGTATCGATGCGTACCCGCGCCCGGAAGGTGGTCTGCCGCCCGTCTGGCGCGGTCGCATTTACCTGCAGGGTGTCCATGGGTCCCGCGCGCAGGCCGGTGATATCGAAGCTTTCCCGGCCGGTGAGGCCGAGGCCCGCGGGCGTGTCTCCCGGCAGGAACTGCAGGGGGAGTATGCCCATGCCGATCAGGTTGGAGCGATGGATGCGTTCGTAGCTCTCGGCGATGACAGCCCGCACGCCCAGCAGGCGCGGTCCCTTGGCGGCCCAGTCACGCGAGGAGCCGGA
>JAHKKL010000061.1 GCA_020027635.1 Gammaproteobacteria bacterium | reverse complement strand
GTTTGCAAAGAATGTGAGCCCATGTGCAGAGAATGTGGGCCTGAAGCACGGCGTCTTTGCAAAGAATGTGAGCCGAATCGAGCGATGTTTGTGGGTCCAGGTGATTACGTTTGTGAGCTGTGAGTTGTCTTATTTCATGCGACTGGAACCACTAAAAATGCGACTCGATAGACGTAAAGCCCCCAAATGCCGCGATTCCAGGAACAATGCAAAATTTAGAGTTCAACTCAGTCGCATGAAATACTGTCAAAAACCAACTCAGTCGCAACATTACGGGTACCAGTCGCATTTTTAAATGCACCGAAAACGTCTATAAGTATTTGATATTTTGTTAAACCAGTCGCATTTATTCTGTCAACTCACATGAGCCGCTACATATAGTGAGCCACCCGAGGCCGTCACGGAGCACTATGCTGGCATGATCGTTGAGGCGCTCAATTACGGGCAGGTGATTCGCTATGAACGCCGGAACGGTCAAACGTCGTTACGTGTGTTCAGGCGTCCCTATGATGCGGGGCAAACCTCGCTAGGGCATACGTGGCTACCCATTAACATCGCGTTAGACGCGTCGCGGCAGCGACTCTTTTGCAGTTTCAGTGGTTTTCGTCCCCGGTTGCTCCCTAGACACATTGCCCAGGCGTATCGCGAGCGAGTGATTGATCCGCAACGCATTCGGTATGTCCCCCCCCTGCTCATGCGTATGGACGCGACCACTCTAGAACCGGATTACAGCAAGCGCCGTGATTATTTGAGTTATGCCGAACCGATGGCGATGTGTGTCGTGGGCGACGTCGCGAGGGGGTATGTGTGCACCTTTTCTCCGGAAATCGGTCTACGTATCTACCGTGCCGATGATCTGTCCCATATGGTCGGACACGCGGTGTCGGCTCAGTTGCATCATTGGAAGGACTCGCACTTTCGACCGGAGCCGGCCCATTTGGTGTTCGTATCGTCCTAGGAATGTATCGTGATTACGCGTCTGCTGATCCCAGCACCGTTGTACGACCAGATGATTGCCCATGCCACGCGCGGTCTGCCGAGGGAAGTCGTAGGCCTTCTCGGTGGATCGCTAGATGGGCAGGTGGCCAGAGTGTGCCCACTGCGAAACATCGCTGGCTCAAAGGCATTCTTTGCAGATCCGTATGCCCAATACCAAGCTGAACGCGCACTGCGAGACTCAAACCTCGTCACCTTGGCCATCTATCACTCTCATCCCGAAGGGAGTGCGACATTGTCTCCAGATGATCTCGCTTTTGCTCGCCCGCATCTGCTCCAGCTCGTCATTGCCGTGAGGCAGATGCCCTTCTTGACGAGCGAGACCCGTGCATACCAGATTGTCAACACCGGTCTTGTTGAGGTTCCTGTTCTTGTTGGAGAGCATTAAAAAGTGGGGGGTTCGGCCTTGATCATGGCGTCGGCCACCCCCGCAGACGAGGTCCCAAGCAGTGCGGCCCCGCCCTCCGATAAATTGAGCGAGGCCGTTTCGCTTGGTCACCGCGGACGGGGAGCAGCGACGGCCAGGCAGGGTATCCCCTCGCCCGCGCTTGCCCGCACCGCGGCTGTGACGAGATACGCGGACACCGTCGACTGTTGCCTGACGGCCTTGAGTCTGTCCTCGTCGCACACCAATGTCGCGCGCACGCGCGCGTGCTCCGGATCGCGGCTCCACTTGACGCAGGCGTCCAGCGCACGTAGCGCGTCCACCAGGGGGGCCAGTGCCAGTTGCGGTGCATCACGCGGCACCGCGGGCCCTGGCCCGTCGCGCATGGCAATGCCAGCCAGGCGCACGCGCTCATCCTGGACCGGCAGCCAGCCTTCGGCGGAGGGCCCGACTACTTCAAAGTTTGGCTTGCCGGCTGGGCGCCGCAGGAATAGCAGCGCGGTACCTGACGGCTGCGTCGCCGGGCCCTGCCAGGGCGAGACCTCGAACTGCAGCGGTCCGGTCAGACGCTCCCCCGCCACCACCTCCGTCACTTCTACCTGGTATGCGCCAGACGGATGCCTCTCCGCCCGGCCAAGCACGATCGTGTCGGCGGCGGCAATCAGGCACTCGAAGGCGATCGAGTCGTAGTCCATAGCTGTCACCTGTCCCGGCAAGACGGAGGACAACACGCAGACCCACAGAGTCAGGGTCACCAGCCAGGCGCCGTGCTGTCGTAATCGTACCATATTCCTCCCTTACCGGCTCTGCGGGCCAGAGCGGTCGTGACGCCAGCGGCGCTCGACCTCATCGGGAACGCCGTTCTTGTTGCTGTCTTTGGACCGCCCACGCCGGATGTCTATCAGGTCATCGACGCCATTCTTATTGAAGTCTGGCATGAAACCGCCAATCTGATGCAACACCTTCTGTTCGAGGGGACCGCTCACGAACTGCCGCCGTGCCGGGTCCCAATACTTTGCTCTGGGATCCACGACCGTGGCGATCAGATAAGTGTACGTCACCGGGAACAGGCTCAGGGCATTGCCGCGATGGCAATATTTTAGCTCGCCACGATTTGTGTCTGCAAAGCTCGTGTCGCGCTGCGGCGCATCGTGCGAGGCGCGTCTGGAGCCAATGGATTTCGGTGGGCAATCGCGCTCCCCGTAGACGATATCAACGCTGCGTTTCTCTGCGAGTCGGCCGATTGAGACCGTGGTACTCGCTTGCACCCGCCGCTCCCGCATCACCACACGACGCCCGTGCGGCTGGATGGGAACCCCATTGTGCCCGACGAGGCGAGCCTCCGACACCATCGCGTCGATATGCACCATGCGCGGCACACGCACGAGTTCCAGACGGCGCAGGAGCAGTGGCCCACGGTCTGGAGCCATATTGAACATGCGCACGGTGAAATCACCCGTGCCGAGATCAGCCGTGCCGGCGTCGAAGCTAAACAGCCGCGGGAACAACGGCAGTTGGGTGGCGCCGTTGAACAGCTTGGCGTCAAACACGATGATGGTGCCGGACTCCGTGAAGCTCGCACCCACGTGGAACTTGACGCCCGCCGGGGCAACGCCGTTGGCGCCCCCGCTCCAGGCCTTGGCAACCGAGAATTCGAGATCGAATTCGTTGAACGTCGTCCCCTGGAAGACCCGCGTGGTGCCCAGGCTTGTGACCGTCGGGTTGGTCCACGGACTGAGACTGCCGTTGTAGAACCACCCCAGGGTCAGTGTCGCCGTACTGGCCAGCAAGCGTAGGCGCAGCTTGTTGGCATCGGTATCGTTGGGGTTCACAAAGTCCCAATTCGTCAGCGTCTTGATGTTCAGCCCCAGATTGTGGGCGAGAATCTCGTATTCTCGATCGCTAAAGTGCCGATTGCGGCCCGCCCGCATTTCTCCTGTCAAGCCGGTACTGCCGGTGGCCATGATATGGTTGTTCTGCTCATCCTCGCTGCTGGCTGGACGCGGCGCCGAGTGCCCATGGGCGGCACCGTAGTTGTGTGCCGCCTCGTGGGCCACCGTGTGGCCGATGGCGGTGGCCCAGCGCTCCAGGGTCGAGTTCGCCCCATTCAGGGCGCCGCCGGCACCCCCGAATTCTTCGCCGAAGGCGTTCGACCAGACCCGGGCGAAGTCCTGGGGGTCAGCGTCGCCTGTGTCCACTGCCTGTGCCTCGCCGAACAGGCCTATCCCGCTCCCGTCGCTGCCAATACCGACGATCTGCCAGCGTGGATCTGTCTGCGGCGGCATGTTCGTGAAGGTCTCGACTTTGACGCTGAATTCGCAATAGTCATCGGTGACGAAATCAAAGATGCGGTCACGTAACTGCGCCGTCGTGCCGATGCCAGAGTCCAGATTGGCCACATCGAAAGCCCGCAGAGGGGAGGTGTTGACCCCGGCAGTGCCGTGCTCTGGGTACGTGGCGTCATCTGCCGTCGGGAAGTAGAGAAAGAGGCGTTGGCCCTTGGCGGTCGCCAGGGCACCCGTCGGACATGTCGGGGCGGCATAGGCCCGTGCTCCCAACAGCAGAGCACACACCAGTATGGAAGTATACGTGAGTTTCATAGTTCTCTCCTTACTGTAGTCACAAAGGGCGCACGCACATGCGGTGTGGCGCATGCCGAGCATCGACGCGGACCAGAACGCGATCATCCAGGCACCTCAGATGAGCAATGGCGACAGAACCTGCATCGGCACCTCCTTATATCGAAGTGGTGGTCGACTCCCTATAGATCCTCAAGGAGAAACCGCGCTGTACTGCAGGTTGATCACCTTGACCGGCCGGCGCTTGCAGTGGCAAATAGTGACCACGAACAGGTTATCGAACTCGTTATCGTCGATAGACGGTAGCGCGGGGCCGCCCAGTGCAGCGATGATCTGTGGCACGGTGTTGCTGTGGCCTACGACCAGGACAGTCTGGCCATAGTGCTGCGTATAGATATCGTCTGCCAGGGCCTGCGTGTTCGTCGCAGGAAGCTGCGTCGGCGTCAGGCCTAAGGCGGTGGCCAGCGGCTGTGCGGTTTGCTGGGTGCGCAGCGCTTCACTATGGTAGATGGCGCTCACGCCAGCCTTGGTGGCGACGTGCACGAGAGCCTGCGCACGCGCCAGGCCGGCGGCGCTCAAGGCGTCCTCGCCGGGCACGCGATCCGCATGCCTGACCAGGAGCACGGTGGTCTGCGCAAAGCACAGCACCCACAGCACCACCCCGATGAGCATTGCGGCCACCAGGCCTGCTGCGACCAGCGCCAGCCGCTGAGTAGTCTGAAGCTGCGCCATGGCGGTCTACCTCCTGTCTACGCAGATTTCCAGAGCGATGCCGCCAAGCGGTGTGCGAGAGAGCCGGTTGCACAACACCAGATGCAGACGCAGACGGCTACCGTGCTGGGCCTCCTGTGGTACTTGCACGCGCCACCCGAGCAGCAGATCCTCGTTGCGCGGCAGCGACAGTTGCAGGCGGCCCCGGCCCCCGGCCGGGAAGGGCTCCGCCTTCGCCACCTTGAAACGTGCGGCCAACGCTGGCGGGGGATGGCGCGAAGTCCAGGGCGTATAGCCGATGTCATGCTGCGGCTGATCACCCCCGCACTCCAACAGCACGGCTGCGGGCAACACCCTGGGCTGCTGAGGGAAGGCGCGGCGCACGCTGTCGGAGTGCCATGGCCACCGCCGTAGGATGGCGGGCTCGGGCACCAGCAGCTCGCTCGTCAGCGCCTCGAAGCCCTGCGGACGCACCACTACAAGGTCGAACCAGGGCCACAGAGCGCGCCGACGGTTCGCGATGGAGAGCGGCAGCACAATCCAGTCGCCGGGCGACAGATCGACGACGGTCAGGTTTTTTTGCGCAAGATTGTTGTATTCCCACACGTGCAGCCCCGCGGCAGGATGATCGGAGCGAGCGATGGCCGCAGCCAGCAGGCAGGCGTGGGTGCCCTCGGGCGGTACGAGAGCCGCCGGCCAGCGTGCCTTGACCACGCGTATGTCCCCAGGGCCGAGCTCGAAATCCGCCACTGCGCTCGTGCAGGGCAGGAAGTCCGCAGGGTAGACGAACTGGAAGCCGGCGAAGGACTTGACGTTGAAGCTGACGGCGAAATGCCGGGCCAGACCGCCGCGGTTGCGCACGCGTGCGTAGAACCAGTTGTCCTGGCCGTACTCGGGGTTCTGGTGCGTCAGCCCGCCATCATCGGCGTGGCGTACCCACAGGTCCGGCGAATCCCAGAAATCTCCGCTCCAGTAGTCTGCGCCGGTGTGGGCTGCGGCATCCTGTAGCCACAGGTCTGGCGCACTGCCTGTGTCGCCGAAGCCGTACACGAAGCGATGGAAGGCATCCACGACGGTGGCATGGCCGCTGCGTGCCAGCAGGTGCGCCTCCAGTGCGGCAGTCGTGACCAGCGTACCACGGCGCTGCTGATAGAACTCGTCCATGAAAGCCTTCAGATTGGCGGCGCTCATGAGCTGGGCCAGCCCTTCGAAGAACTCGCGCCCGGCACTGTAAGCGCCGCTGGGTGTGAAGCGTGCCCACGGATTGCGCTGGCTCAGCTCCGTCGGCGGATCGGCGAAGCTGAACGGGGTACTGCCGGTCCCGCCGGCCATGTTGTATTCAGTCCAGGCTTCGTCCCACCAGCCGTCTGGATGGCTCGCCGGCTTGAGCCCTCGTCCCCACCAGCTGTGGAACGTTTCGTGGCGTAGCGGGCCAGTACCGGTGGTGGTGCCACCGTCATACTCCATACCGCCGGTGTGGAAGAAGGCGATGAAGCGATTGCCGTGCGCAAAGGGGCCAACGTTGTTTTCATTAGCAGTCAGATAGCTCTTAATGTTATTGACCTGTGCCGCCAAATCCACGCCGCTGGTGGTGAGCTTCCAGGCCTCGACCGAGACCGTAGCGCCGGAAACCGGCAGCACGACACTATCGCTCACCTGCACGAGCGTGTCCGCGGCACGTAGCTCGAGCAAGGTGGTCAGCGCGCTGCTGTGCGCTGGCCATTGCACGCGCCACTGGTTGGCGCCCAGGACGGTGACCGCGCCGTTGCAGATGATGCTATGTGCTACCGCTGTGTTGAGCAGGCGCAGCTCCAGCGTTATCTCGAATTGGTCAAAGATCAGGTTGGCGGGCACCCAGGCTTCCAGGTAGCGACCGGGACCCAGGTCGGTGAACCCGAAGTTGAAGGTGAGACGCGGGCCGCTGCTCCACTGCAACTGCGGCTGGTAGGAGCCGGCCGTCGAGGCCTGTGGAATCCCCAGGCTGTAACGCAGGCGCAGGGTATGGCTCGAGCCTGCCGCCAGCACCTGCTCCAGGATGCGCAATTCCGCCTGGGCGCCGCCGCCGAAGTTATGGGAGCCGAGTCCACTGACCGCGAACGCTGCACCGTCCAGCCAGGCTTCGAGGATGGTCTGGCGCAGGTCGAAGATGGGATTGCCAGCCTGCACGCCGCCGACGAAGCCCAGCGTCACATCGCCCTCGCCAGTTTGCGTGGACGCGTCAAATGTCAGGCTGCCATTGATACTCTGGATGTCGATGGGTACCGCGAACAGGCCGTCCACCGTCTGCGGTGGTGGAGCCAGGTGGAAATTCGTGCTTGGCATCGCGCTTCCTGATGCTCCCTGTCTCGCCGCATACGCTTCATCCTGAGACCGTTAAAATCCCGGAGAGTTGTCTGGATCAGTCACGGTGTCCCCGGGTCACAGAGTCAGAGAACCAACGCACTTTCAGGCTCTTAAATCCGTCTGTGAGTAGCAACCGAGGTGTTATCGAACATGTTTGATAACTGTTCCAATGCTACTCACAGGCGGATACGCAAACTTCCTATATACCTTCCTATACGCTGCGTCTTACCGCTCCTCTCCGAACTCCTGGAGAGACGCAGACCGCCCGAGTCTCGCAGGCCTCTCAGCTACCCCGGCAGGCTCGCCGCCCCCCGCCAGCCCCCCCGCCGCCAGGCCGCGCTGGCGGCCTTGTGCCCGCCGTACGCCGCGGGCGGCAGCCCCGCCCCGCGCTTCCCCCGCAGCGCCGTGAACCGCCGCTGCGAGCGCTGCTTGAGCGGTTTACCTGGCGCACGGGCAGGGGGGTTGACGGCGGCCCGCGGCCAGCCACGGGGAGCCGCGGGCGGGAAGGCGGCTGGCAGGGCGCTGGCGCAAAAACGCGACCCGTAGAGTTTTTTGGGGCACGCCCTCCCGCCTGCTCCTAGCCTGCCTTTTCAGGCCTCCGCGGCGAGCCGCTCGTGCAGGCGCCGCCCCAGCTCCTGCAGCTCCGTCGCGTCCATTTGCACGAGGCGCTCCGCCACTGCGGGCGCCGGCGGCGCCTCGCCGGGCACCAACCGCGGGCGCAGGTGGCGCACGAGTGCCAGCAACTCCTCAGCCTCCATGGCAGCGAGCTGCGTCACGACGGCCGCCAGCGGGAGCGCGTCAAGGCGCCGGCGCGCGGTCTCCTCCAGCAGGGCGCCGAGCCCGTCCAGCGGGCGGAACGCGCGCAGGTACGGGGTGGCTGCCGCGACAAAGGCGGCGCGGATGACGTCTGGGGCAAAGGCATCCGCCTCCAGGCCGTAGGGCGCGCCGGCAATGCCCCCCGTCGTCCGGAGCCAGTTGGTGGTCTTGCTGCCTTTGGGGAGCGCGTAGCGGCTGAGGGCGATCTGCTCTGCAGCGAGGCGCTCGGGACGGATGAGCGTATGTA